>JAITTD010000304.1 GCA_031287245.1 Bacteroidales bacterium | reverse complement strand
TTCCTCTCAGCAGAGCATGCCCCCTTGTCAGCGAAAATAGCACTTCAAAAAGATTTAGCCAAAAATAACCAATATTTGGACTACAAAAAATTTGCTTAACTTTGCCCCGATTTTGAATAGAGTTTAAACGGACTTCGGCTCTGTCATAAAATCAAAATTTGGTATTTTTAATTGAAGAAATCATGAGTAAGATAACAAAAAACATTGGTGTGACATTTGGTGTTCTCTGTTGTGTTTTGATCATCCTTTTTTTGACTTATTTAAAAGATTGTTACCCAAAGGAAAATAAAGGTGATATAGCAGCGATGGGTGTATTTGCCATCATAATAGTATCAACAATTCTCTCTTTAACGGTTTTAATTATTATTAATAAGTTGAAAAAGCGGAATCAAAACCGAGCTAATAGCGCAATATAATTAGTTAAAAAAGAGCAGAGTAGCCCTTTACTCTGCTTCGTTAATCATGTTTTTTCAAAATGATAGAATGAGGCACGATTTGTTTAACACACATTGCAGCTTCACTTCCGAGTTTTGTTAAAAAATGTTAATCTTTTGGCGATTTTAGGGAATACAAAAAATATTTGCTTTTCAAAAAGCGTCACTTCGGAGATGCAACAGCCTACTCGCCCTGTAAGATTCAGTTTACCTCTGAGATGAAACGCACAAATATTGGTATCCAAAAGGTATTTCATGCAAACAGATTTTCCGGTTCCTTGAACTTCCGGTTGGCTTTGATCTTATCCTTGATTTCGTCCATTGTCATGTCTTCGCCTTCCCAGCCGCCAAAAGATTGGGCAAATCCGCCGTGCGATCCCCTTTTTGTGCGTTTTTGTGCATTCCCAGCGGGATTCCGAAACATACGAATAACGTGCAGGCGTTCCATACTCTTCAAAAACATAAATGCCTCATTATCCAATACTTCTACCATTATATTTTCGTTCATGACCATTCATTTTGGTTACAAAAATATATATTTTTTTTGATATGTAAGCAATTGTGGGTATTTTTTTGAGGAACGGATAAACGGATAGATACGTTTTGAGCGCGACTTAATAAAATCTTCCGAAATTGATTGTGACCCTTGTCATGGAAAGATTTTCTTCTACTATGCGAATTTAACATAACAAATTAAATACCAATGACTAAGAAAAATATTTCCACTTTTTTGAAAAAAATCGCACAGCGTTATAAAATGGCTTACCTTTGTGCCGTATTTCAATAATGGAGTACATAATTTAAGATTTGGTGATATGAAAAAGTTAAATGCTAATCAAATTGAAACCGTAAATGGCGATATGAAAAAATTTTTACTGACTATCTCGTGTAGTTTTTTTACTATTTTTGTCATTTATGGTTATTTTTATGAATTTGACAAATCAATAGACCTCAAAATTTTGTCTATGTCACTATCGTCATTGGGGGCTTCACTTATGGTCTTACAATATGCTGTTACTATGTCAGATAAAGTGATGTCAACAATCAGTCTATTAAAGGAAATATATAAGTCTCCATTGTATTTGACATTGTTGATTAGCCCTGTATGTATATTGATTAGTTCATTTTGCACATTCAATATCTATTTTATTGTCCTTACTATGTTGCAAACATTGTTTACCACCTATTTTGTTGTAACTATTTTCACTCAAGTCAAAATTACAACCCAAAACAAAGTCATAAAATTTTTGTTTTTGCCCAACAGGTTTTCGCTTATTGCGTCTTTTCCTGTACTTCAATGGTTGTGGATGCTTTTATCTGATAAAAGCAACTCGTCATTGCTTATGATTTTTAATCCGATAGGATCGTTTTTTTATGGAATGCTTGGACCTGCATTTACAAATATATGGACAACAGTCATTTACTGTGCATTTATCCTCCTCCTCGTTATATATTTTTGCTATTCCATTAAAATTCAACGAAATAAACAAATAGCATAGCATTTATATCTTAATTTTGAGTACAATAGCCCATAATCAAATCACTGACTACCTGATGGCCTTTTTCGTTGGGGTGATTGATTTGGCTCATATAGTTCTCAATATCCACGCCGGCTGCCGCCAATTGTCTGAATGTTTCGTAACTGTCCACAAGCCCTGTGCGATATTGACGGGACAGATCCCGTATCTGTTCCGCGTGTTGAGCCAATGAAGTTGTCGAATCAAGAATATTGACCGATTTATCCGGCGTTGGGGTGAGCAGAATGACTTTGATACCCTTTGCCAAAGCGGTTTCAATCATCGTTTTCCACGCTTTTTTTGCCTTTTCCAAGCCAATACCCCTGTCGTTCAAAGCATAATCAATGAACAGCACATCGGGGCGATGTGTAAGCACCTCATTGACAAAACGTTGGCAACCTTGCTCTGAATTTTCACCTCCTATGGCAGTAACAATACAGTTAATCACCGCATAAGGGTAATGTCGTTTCAGTTTCTCCAGCACCTGATGTGGGTAAGCCTGCAACGTACGCACATCCGGCGTCACGAAATAACCGGAAGGAACACTGTGACCGTGAAACACAAAGTTGACAGTTCTGTTTCCCTGCCATTGCTGCGTCATCAACAGTTTCACATCATCCAGGTAAGATGTTCCGGCAGTTTGCGCCGTCAACGAAAAAGAACAAAACAACAGCAAAAAAATATGGATATTATACATTATTACAGGTGGTGATACATTGTGATACATTGTGATACGATAGTGATTTCATTGTTTCTTTTGTTACTTCTCCACTACAAATACCGATTGAACGCCATCCAAACTCAGTTGAAAACTCGTCTTTCCGTTTTTCCGAACGGTCTTTATTTCCTGCTTTACAGTTCCGGTGTGCGGATTCCATACTTCCAAATCATATTTTCCGGACAATTCTACCGCTACCGTTTTTGCGGTCAGTTCGGGATTGGCGAAAAACCACAGGTTTTTTCCGTTCAATATTTTATGAACATTGCGCATGGCAGCGTTGCCTGTGAAAGTCAGCGAACAGTCGCCTGCGGACAATGCTGCTTTCAAACGGGCAGGCGTTGGTTTCTCCACCAAAGTCACCTGTTTGTTTGTCGACAATTCCTGCAAAAGCGCTTTTGCCTTGTCATTGTCGGCAGTGATGGTCGCCTTTGAGGGCATCCGTCCGGTAAAAATCACCCGCCCTCCGACATTCACAAAGGCGCGTATTTTTTCCAAATTGCTCAGAGAAATCGTGCTGCTCGAAGGGATGACCAAGGTTGAGAATGAATTGTACTGCGTTTTGTTGTCCAACAGCAACTTGTCTTTCACCACATGACACTGTTCATCCAGGATTTCGGGATGCAGAAACATGAAATCGCAGCCCAGACTGTCAAACAGCGCCACGCCTACCTCCACATAGTCCAATTCCGGTATTCCCACTCCGCCATTGTATGCGCTCAGCGGTCCGTCCAAATAATGACCGCTTTGCATCGTGTGAATAGGGTACAACACCGCCACATCGCCCGTCCAGCGGGCGTCATTCTGCATCAACACGTTCAGCCGCGACAAATAGTCGGTGAAAACGCGCAGACTGTCGGCATATATCGGGTTGCGCAACGAAAGTTCAGGCAAAAAAGTGATTCTCTTCGTATTGTACCACACGGCGTGCGGTATCAGGATATTGATGCCCTTTGCATACTGGTCCATCGCAATTCCGAACATCGTGTTCCACGAAATGTTGCCCATAGCGCCGTAACTTTCAGACATCACTAAGGAATGATCCCAGTTGTACGCCGCCGAACTGACCAGTTTGTAGAATCGTTCCGCAGGACGGTTTCCACCAATCTTGTCAATACCCGGAATGTCCTGATACTTGAAACATTTCATCAAATCGCCGGAAGTGCCTACGGGATTGACCACTTCCTCATTGTCCTGATGACCGGTTGCCAGCACGCCATGCGCACGACTCCAATCGCTCACCTTCTTGGGATAGCCGGCAGCATACAATTCTGACCGGAAGCCAAACAGATAATTGCGGGCTTCCGCCGTTTCTGCCCCAATGTCGTACCACAAGGCAGGATAATACAGCGCAGGGCTGAATCCGTACCTGCTTTCAAATTTTTGGTTGAAATCCGGCGTCCACGAACGTCCGTTGGCATAGTACAGGGTAGGCTCATCGAAAAATGTTCCTGTCACGGTCGCGCCGAAATCATCGCCAAAACGCTTGTAATATTCGTCGTGCGTCATACCTATATATAAATCGGCGGCTTCAGGGCTCATATAATCCATGATCGTATTACCGGCATCCACGCAAGTGAACACCAATACCTTCCACGCTCCTTCGGCGGGCGTCCATTTCAATATGCCGTCTGCCACTTTGTCGCTCAGATCTATCCGTTGATACGTAAGGGTGTCCATCGCCACCACTGCCATGATGCGTTCCGCGGGAAGGGTTTGTTCAAAAACCTGTTCGGCTTTTGGAAAAAATTCGGTTTTGTCAAGACGCTTGTTGGTGTGCTCAGGATATTTCTGTTTGAAGCGCCCCACGCCATCGCCGTTGATGTCGCCTGCAGTGCCGCTCGGGAAGCCGTATTCATCGTAAATCCACAGGGTTAGATCCATTTTTTTCGCTTCTTCCACGCACAGTTTGTAAACATTAAAATACTCCTCCGTAAGGTATTTCGGCTCAAAATCTCTGCCAAATGGAAGAATACTAAGCCCGCCATAACCGGCTTCCTTATAACCCGCCATCTGCGCCTTCAATTCTGCCGGCTCCACCTTGGAATTGTTCCAGAACCAAAGGGGATTGGGACGAAATTTGGCAGGCATGGTTTGAAAATCCTCACTCGCCTGTCTGAACGTTCTTGGTGATTCCGCGCAAGAGATTGCCAGCATAATGATGGCTACTCCCAAAATAATTACTTGCTTTTGCATTTTTTATAAAATTTACCACAAAAGTAGTCTTTTTATTTTAAATAGATTGACAAACTAACTTCGTGGGGCTGATGAATATCTGAATATATTGACACAGGCGGAAAAGAAAATTTTGGCATAGAATTTGTATGGTAATAAAAAAAAGAGTATATTTGCACATTGAAATAAATAAAAAATAGGAGGAACAAATCATGAAGACAATGTATTTTATCCCCAGTATGTTTGCTTTTGTAGCAATCGGTTGTTCATCGGCAAAGGTAGCCTCGACTAGCTATACAGACGATGTTTATTACAATCCGGATACGAAAACCAAGACCGCGACAGCACAGACCGCTCCGGTAGTAGCCAACAACGCTCCGGTTGCTGCTAAAACCGCTGTTGTCGCAAGCAACAATGCCCAAGCATCGGGCGAGGAACTGACAGATTACGAAAAGTACCGTTTGGCAATAGAAGCAGGGGAAGACCCCAATGCTCCGGCTGCCGCAACAGAGTATTACGATGCGCCTGCCAATACGAGTGATGCAAACAGCGCACAAACGTACACGCTTGCAAATTCCACCCGAACTACGGATCCTGCCGGTAATACCACTATCACTAATAATTATTACAGTGATAATACTTCGTATGCCTACCGTTTGAGCCGTTTCGACAGGTTTTACTACGATCCATGGTACGATCCGTGGTATTACGGAGGGAGCAGTTTCTATTACAGCCCCTATTACGGATTTGGATTCAGTTATGGTTGGGGATACCCTTATTATGGGTATTACAGACCTTGGTACGGCGGATACTACGGATATTATGGATATTACGGCGGATATTATGGCGGATATTACGATAGACACTACTATGATCACAATCATTACAGCAACAGATCGCACATAAAGGTGTCCGGACCGATCAACCGCAGAAGCAGTTCCGTTGCCTCTTCGGGAGGAATCAGAAGGAACACTTATGGATCCGTTTCTTCGGGAAGGAACACAGTAAGCAGGTCAAGCGTTTCCCGTAATGCCACATCTACTAACCGCTCTTCTTCTGCTTATACGCGCTCTGCCACATCGTCTCCGAGCCGTTCATCATCTGCCTATAACACAGGAAGCAGGACTTCGACCAACTCATCAACCCGTGTAAACTCGAACAACAGCACAAGCAGCAGATCATCGCAATACGCTACGCCTCGTACCAATCAGGGCAATGTTAGCAACGCGCCAAGCCGTTCGTCCAACAGTTATTCGGCGCCGAGCAATTCTTCATCGCGCAGCAGCAGTGCTCCGGCACGCAGCAGCAGTACCCCTGCACGCAGTAGCAGCGCTCCGGCACGCAGTAGCGCTCCGGCACGCAGCAGTTCTCCTTCCTACTCGGCTCCATCACGCAGCAGTAGCAGCGGTTCTTACAGTAGCGGTTCTTCGTCAAGATCGTCAGGCAGCAGCAGTTCCAGAGGCTCATCTTCCGGCGGAAGACGGTGATTGTGGACATTGGCAAGTGATTTATAATTTTTTTATAAAATATAGAATGTCATGAAAAAGTTAAATATCGTATTAATAATAAGCGTATTGCATATTAATTATGCCTTATCGCAAAATGCAGAAGATGCCTTGCGTTTTTCTCAGTACTATTCGGGAGGAACAGCGCGTTCAATGGCGTTGAGCGGAGCATTCGGCGCCTTGGGCGGCGATGTATCCACACTGAGCACCAATCCCGCAGGAGTAGCCATCTACCGCAGTTCTGAATTTATGCTCACGCCGTCGCTGAACATCAGTAATACGAATGCACTTTTTGACGGTAGCCAATTCAAGGAAAATTACTCGCATTTCAATCTTGACAACATTGGCTACGTTCACACATGGAACATTGCGAAAGAGACAGGATTGAAAAGTCTGAATTTTGGGCTGGCTTACAACAGGTTAAGCAATTTTAATTCCGACGCGTATGTCTATCATGCCAATATGCCATCGTCATTATTGGATGATTTTACAGACCGTTTGAACAGCGGTGCTGACATTGACCCTTTTTATGAAGGTTTGGCATTGTACGATGAATGGGGAGCGGGCGCGATATGGTATGATGAAACCGATGGCCGGTATTACAATGATTATGACTGGCGCGGGCAATACGGACAAGCGATGAAACGCACGATCGGACGCAGCGGTGGCATTGGAGAGTACGCCATTTCGCTGGGCGCCAATTTTAACGATAAAATCTATTGGGGCGCTACATGGGGCATCCACAGTTTGGATTACAGGGAATTTTACACACATCAGGAATTTCCAGGGTTTTCAGATGGCAGAGGATTAAACAACGCAGATTTAGACCAGTTTTCGTTTCACGAGAATTACAACATATCAGGCTGGGGTATGAATTTCAAAACGGGCGTTATTTATCGCCCCATCAATTTGTTGCGTATAGGCGTGGCAATACACACTCCTACTGCGTATTGGCTGCATACGGACAAGGCTACCGATATGACAGCGATTTATAATTACCCGTCATCTCAGGAGAGCGTGACAGCGGAAAGCCCCGTTGCCAATACTGATAAATACAGACTGACTACTCCGTGGCGTTTTCAGGGAAGTGCGGCAGTCGTACTTGGTTCGTTGGGTTTGATTAGCCTTGAAGCCGAATTTGTGGATTATTCCGGCGCCCATTTCCGTCCCAACGCCGACTGGTCTGAGGTCAATGCAGGCGTATCGCGGATAGCGAAGAGTGCCGTCAATCTGAAAGCGGGCACCGAATGGCGTTTGGGTCCGGTTGCTTTGCGTGGAGGCGCCGCATATTACGGCAATCCACATTCAAACGATTTTTATGACAGCGGTACGGAATTGTCAAAAGACGGTACACTCAGTTTTTCGGGAGGCATAGGTTTCAAAGGTCGCAGTTTTTATGCGGACATCGCTTATGTATATACAAAATTCCCGAATTATTACTATGATATGTATATAGACCCGGCTATCAACCAATGGCTGTCGCCTGTTTTGCAGACTAACAACAGCAAAGTGGCTGTAACTGTTGGTGTAAAATTCTAAGCAAATAATTTTTTAACCTTTTGCAAGCCCTCGCAAAGTTTATCTATTTCTTCGCAGGTGTTGTAAAAGCATAAAGACGCACGAACCGTTCCTTCAATGCCAAAGCGTTGCATGATCGGTTGTGTGCAATGTGTGCCGGTGCGTACTGCTATGCCCATCTTGTCCAATATCATTCCTGTGTCGTAGGGGTGGATGCCGTTGAGCAGGAAGGAAAACGTGCCGATTCTGTCCTTTGCCATCCCGTAAATGCGAATACCGCCGATTTCCTGCAATGCCGCCAGTGCATACTGTGTCAAATCAGCCTCGCGGGCAGCGATATTGTCCAGACCGAGTTGGTGGACGTAGCGGATAGCGCTTTCCAATCCGACAGCATCAATGTAATTGGCGGTTCCGGCTTCAAATTTGAACGGCAGTTCATTATATGTGGATCGTTCAAAGCGGACACAATCCACCATATCTCCTCCTCCCTGCCAGGGCGGCAGTTCGTCCAGCAACTCCTTGCGCCCGTACAATATCCCGATGCCGGTGGGTCCATAGAGTTTGTGTCCTGAGAAAGCGAAAAAATCGCAGCCCAAATCCTGAACGTCAATAGCAATGTGCTGCACAGATTGGGCGCCGTCCAACAGCACGTGTGCGCCTGCCTCATGCGCCAAGCGAATGATATCTTTCACCGGATTGACTGTGCCGAGCGTGTTGGATACGTGAGCAACAGCCACCAAGCGTGTTTTGGGCGAGAGCAGTTTTTGATACTCCTCCATCAGCAGTTCGCCACTGTCTGAAATCGGAATAACCTTCAATACAGCGCCTTTCCGGTTGCACATCATTTGCCAGGGGACAATATTGGAATGATGCTCCATCTGCGACACGATAATTTCATCACCCTGCTTGATATAGCGCTCGCCGTAAGAGAAAGCCACCAAGTTAATGGCGGCCGTGACCCCGGAGGTAAAGATAATTTCCTGCGATAATAGGGCGTTCAGGTAATCGCACACTGTGCGTCGCGCACTTTCGTAGGCTTCCGTCGCCTGTTCGCTCAAAAAATGCACACCCCTGTGGATGTTGGCATTCTGCTGTGAGTATATCCGTACAAGCGTGTCCAACACAGTCTGCGGCTTTTGTGTGGTGGCGCCATTATCCATATACACAAGCGGTTTTCCATATACGATTTGAGAAAGTATTGGAAAATCAGCTCTTATTTTTTGAATATCTATCAAAATTTTTCCTGTTTGGATGAAGAGTTTATTCGCAGATTCACTGCATTTCTGTGGGCATCCAGCAATTCTGCCTGCGCCAGCACATCAATAGTGGGCGCCAGATTTGCAATGCCCCTGCGGGTGATTTCCTGGAAAGTGATTTTTTTCAAGAAACTGTCTAAATTCACCCCGCTGTACATCTTGGCATAGCCGTTGGTGGGCAGGGTGTGGTTGGTGCCGGATGCGTAATCGCCTGCACTTTCGGGCGTGTAGTGCCCTAAAAAGACAGAACCCGCATTAATAACACGTTCCGAAAGTTCCTGATAATTTTTTGTTTCAATAATCAGGTGTTCCGGCGCATAAAGGTTGCTTAATTCCACTATTTCGTCATCATTTTTCAACACCACGATACGGCTGTTAGCCATCGCTTTGGCTGCAATATCGCGACGAGGCAAGGCGGGCAACTGTTTTTCGAGTTCATTGCGTACCTTAGCGACCAATTTTTCGCTCGATGTCAACAAAATAGCCTGACTGTCCGCTCCGTGTTCCGCCTGCGACAGCATATCGGCGGCTACAAAGGCTGGATTAGCAGATTCGTCGGCAATAATCGCCACTTCGGAAGGTCCTGCTGGCATATCAATTGCTACTTTTCCATTCATGGCTGCCCATTGTTTGGCTGCTGTAACATATTGGTTTCCAGGTCCGAATATCTTATACACTTTGGGAACGCTTTTCGTGCCGTAGGTCATCGCTGCGATGGCTTGTATGCCACCGATTTTGAAGACTTTGCTCACTCCTGCTATTTTGGCGGCAAACAAAATAGCAGGATGAATATCTCCTTCTTTATTGGGCGGCGTGCAGAGTATTATCTCGTTGCAACCTGCAATTTTAGCGGGAATAGCCAGCATCAAAACAGTGGAAAACAGTGGCGCTGTGCCGCCCGGAATGTATAACCCTACTTTTTCAATAGGTACAGGCTTTTGCCAACATACCACACCCGGAATTGTTTCTACTTTCTGAGGTCTTGTCACTTGTGTTCTGTGGAAATATTCAATATTCTTTTGGGCAGATATGATTGCGTTTTTCAGATCTTTCGGCAATATAGAGGTGTTTTCCTGCATTTCCACACTGGCTACTTTCAAGTGCATCACCTTCACATTGTCAAATTTTTCGCCATAGGCATGAACCGCCTCATCACCTTTCTGGCGAACAGCCGTCATCACTTCCTTCACTGTGGCTAACAACTTGGTATTGTTTGTTTCAGGACGGGTTAAAACTTTACTCCACGTTTTCCTTTCGGGATATTTAATTATATTGATAAAATTACTCATTCATTTTTCACCATTAAATTGATGTAACATTCACAAAATCAGTAATGTCTGAAAAAACTTTTCCACTTCATCACCACTACGCCCCACAACGCTTCATTAAAAATACCGCCGCTCATCTTGGAAACGCCGACTTTGCGGTCGGTGAAGATAATGGGCACTTCCAACAGGCGAAAACCGTATTTCCATGCGGTAAACTTCATTTCTATCTGAAAAGCATAACCTTTGAAGTGGATTTTATCGAATGGTATCGTTTCCAGCACTTTACGCGCATAGCACTTAAAGCCTGCCGTTGTGTCTTGTATTTTCATTCGAGTGATGAGGCGCACGTATTTTGAAGCAAAGTAGGACATCAACACCCTCGACATAGGCCAATTCACTACATTGACGCCGGATGAATAACGCGAACCGATAGACATATCGGCTTTTCCCGATACACAAGCGTCATGCAGCAATAATAAATCGTCGGGATTGTGGGAAAAATCGGCGTCCATCTCAAAAATATAGTCGTAGCCATTTTTCAAAGCCCACTCAAAACCGGCAATATAGGCTGTACCCAAACCAAGTTTACCTTCGCGGGTTATCAGAAACAGGCTTTCCGGAAATTCATGCTGCAAATGCCTGATGCAATCTGCCGTTCCGTCAGGTGAATTGTCGTCCACCACTAAAAGGTGAAAAGGGCGGGGAAGCGAAAATACTTTCCTCACCATCCTCTCGATGTTTTCAAACTCGTTGTAAGTCGGAATGATAATGACACTCTTCATTTCAATATTTTTCGAAACATTATTCAGATAAACCAAAGATTTAATATCTTTGCAAAGATGTTTAAATTCATTGAAAATAACAAGTAATTAAGTATTTTTAACAAAGAAATGTTGTATCAACTTAATTTTAAGGCAGATAAAATTGACTGTACAGTGAATCTGCCTTTGTCGAAGAGCATATCGAACAGGCTCTTGATTATCAAAGCATTGTCTGGTGAAAAGATGGTTTCTGCCGGTATTTCCGACAGCGACGACACACAGGTTCTTTGCAGGGGGCTGCGGACAAAATCGGAAACGGTGGACGTGGGACACGCAGGTACGTCCATGCGTTTCCTGACGGCGTATTTTGCAGCAACGGCGCAGGTAAAAACCATCACCGGATCGGCAAGGATGCAGGAACGCCCCATCCGCGACCTGATAGACGCGCTGAATCAGTTGGGCGCTGACATTCGATACCTCGCAAAGGAAGGATTCCCGCCGGTGCAGACTTCCGGCAAACAACTATCAGGCAATGCCGTGCATATCAACGGAAACATCAGTAGCCAGTTTGTCACGGCACTGTTGTTAATCGCTCCTGTTTTGCCCCACGGCTTGACTATCCACATCAACGGGGAGTTGGTGTCGGAATCGTACGTCAAAATGACGCTGGAACTGATGCAGCAAGCGAGGGTGAGCGCAAAGATTGATCAGCAGACGATTGCGGTTGCCGCCCAAAAATACAATGCGACGGGAATTGAATGTGAGCGCGATTGGAGTGCTGCTTCCTATTGGTATGAAATAGCAGCGCTGGCGAACAACGCGAATATCCAATTGCCGGGCATAACCTGCGACAGCCTTCAAGGAGATGCGGTTACTGCTCGCCTTTTTGCGCAATTGGGCGTGGAAACCGTTTTTTACAAAGGAGGAGCGCTCTTGCGCAAATGGCAACCGCAGCCGTTATCACGTTTCGAGTTCGATTTTATCAATGCGCCCGACATAGCGCAAACCGTGGCGGTGTGTCTGTGCATGAAAAACATTCCGTTCCGGCTAACCGGGCTGAAAACCTTGCGGATAAAGGAAACCGATAGGATTGCTGCTTTACAGAACGAACTGGAAAAATTCGGTTTTTCTGTCAAAGAGCCGCAAACAGGTGTGATAGAATGGGATGGGGAACGGCGGTCGCCACAAAAAGAGATTTCCATTGCCACTTACCACGACCACCGCATGGCGATGGCATTTGCGCCGGCGGCTATTGTTTTCCCCGGAATCGGCATCGAAAATCCCAATGTGGTCAGCAAATCATATCCTCAATTTTGGAAAACGCTGGAAGGGGCGGGTTACTTGATAACAGCCAAAAACGACTAAACGGAAGGGATACATCCATTTAGTCGTTTCTATATTTTCGGCAAAAACTGCTTATTTGGCAGGTTCGGCGGTTTCGGCTACTGCAACGGCTCTGGTAGTGCGAACGGCTACAATTCTCTTTTCTTTGGGAGAAACAACGGTATAGTTTTTAGCCGTCAATTCGCCTGCACGAATAAATTTTCCGATTCCTACTGAGGTAACATCTATTTCAATTTCGTTCGGAATATCTTTGGTTAATCCTTTTACGGCTACCCGTCTGCTTTCGATGGATAATTTACCGCCTTCGCGCACGCCAATAGACGAACCGACCACTTTGACGGGAATTTCCACAACCACCGGTTTGTCAGCCGTAACTTCAAAGAAATCAACGTGCAGCAACTTGTCAGTTACCGGGTGAAACTGTTTTTCTTTCACCAATGCCTGATGTTTTTGACCGTCAATGTCTAAATTGACTACAAATACAAACGGAGTATAGATGATTCCGCGAAAATCACTCTCGGCTACATTGAAATGAACATTTTCCTTGCCGCCGTACAGCACACAGGGAACTAAATCCTGAGCCCTGATGGCTTTTAATGCTTTCTTTCCGGTTTCCTTGCGCAATGCTGCTTTTAATTCAATTGATTCCATTTTTCGATATACTTTTTGAGGGCGCAAAGGTAATAAAAATGTTCATAAAAAATACTTTTTGGAAAAATATTTAGCCTAAAAATATTTTTCAATGGTGATACGATTGTGATTCAATGGTGATACATTGTGATTCAATGGTGATACAAACGGGTGTAATTGAAATATTTTACCTGTTGTGTAACGAATTTGCAAACACAGCGTCATACATTAAAAACAAAGTAGTATATTTGCAGAATATTATTTTACATAAATGATTAGAATACGAGAACTGAATAAGACCTATTACAGCGGAACGCCGCTCCATGTGCTGAAAGGCATTAATTTGGATGTAGAAAAAGGCGAGTTTATCTCTATTATGGGCGCTTCAGGGTCGGGAAAGTCCACGCTGTTGAATATTCTCGGTATTCTGGATAACTATGACACGGGGGAATACTATCTTTCCGACATACTGATTCGCAATCAGAGCGAAACGAAAGCGGCTGCGTTGCGAAACCGTTTAATCGGCTTTGTATTTCAGTCATTTAACTTGATTTCTTTTAAAAATGCGCTGGAAAATGTAGCCCTTCCGTTGTACTATAAGGGCATGAGCCGCAAAAAACGGAACATTCAGGCAATGGAATATCTCGATCGGATGGGTTTGAAAGACCATGCCGACCATTTGCCCAACGAACTGTCTGGCGGACAAAAGCAGCGCGTGGCGATTGCACGGGCGCTCATCACTAGACCGAAGGTGATACTTGCAGACGAACCGACAGGAGCGCTGGACAGCACCACTTCGAGTGAAATGATGCACCTGCTGCGGGATTTGAACGCCAGCGACGGCATCACCATGCTGTTAGTGACGCACGAACAGGCTGTAGCCGATTCCACCGACCGCGTTATCCACATCCGCGACGGCGTGATTGGCGATATTGAGGTGAACGACCATCCCATCATCCAATTTTAAAATCAGATTTATGCTTGGTATTGATTCGGTAAGGGAAATATTGGCAACCATCAAGGAAAACAAGCTCCGGACGGTACTCACAGGCTTTGCTGTGGCGTGGGGTATCTTCATGCTGATCGTTCTTCTTGCCTCCGGCAATGGGCTGCGCAATGGCGTGATGTCCAATTTCAGCGGACGCGCCACCAACTCTGTGAGAGTGTTTCCGGGATATATGTCCATGCCCCACAAGGGGTTGCCTGCCGGACGCAATATTCGCTTTGATTTCAGAGATTATTATTTGGCAAGGGACAAGATTCCCGAAATAGAATTTCTTTCCGCCAGAATAAACGCCAGTCTGACTGTTACCAACGGTGAGGAATATGTTGCCCTGAGCGCTTATGGCGGCACGGCTGACCTTGCTTTCATCCTTAACATCAAAATGAAGGAAGGGATGGGCAGATTCATCAACACGATGGACGACAAGATGCGCCGCAAAGTGATGGTGATCCATCCCGACCATCAAAAAATATTGTTCAAAGATGAGAACCCCGTTGGCAAGTATGTCATCGCCAACGGCATAGCCTATCAGGTGATTGGGGTTTACGGCGCATCATCTCATTTCAACAATAACAATCCACCGGCATACATACCGCTGACCACCGCACAGATGCTCTACAACCACGGCTACGGATTCAGCAATTTGGAGTTTACTGTGAATGGGTTGAACACCGTTGAAGCGAACGAGGCATTCAGTATGCGTTTGAGAGAGAAATTCGGCGCTTTGCACGGCTTCAATCCCGAAGACCGGTCGGCTCTTTGGATAAATAACAACGCGCAGGATTCCATTCAAGCCAATAATATTTTCAGTGTTATCAATATTTTCCTGCTGATCATCGGGTTGGCATCCATGATGGCAGGCATTGTGGGCGTGGGCAACATTATGGTGATAACGGTGAAGGAACGTACCCGCGAAATAGGCATTCGCAAGGCTATCGGTGCTTCTCCGGCATCTATTCTGCGGCTTATCATCCTCGAATCTATCTTTGTGACCACCTGCGCAGGCTATGTGGGCATTGTGCTGGGGGTAGGACTGACAGAGTTAGTGGGCATGGCGATGTCGCAAAACACCGGAGCCAACGGAACCGTTTTCCTCGATCCCACTGTTAATATGAGTACTGTTATCGGCGCTACGGCACTGTTGATTGTATGTGGAGTGGTGGCAGGATTGATTCCGGCAGTGAAAGCAGTGAAAGTGAAACCGGTAGAAGCAATGAGGGCGGAATGATGGAGAAACGGAAAAACGGAGAAACGATAGAACGGAGAAACGATATAAAAATGAGTAGGATTGATAGTTTTGAGGATTTGGAAATGTGGAAAGAAAGCATGAGATTGTGTGTTGGGCTTTATGGTGCTGTAAAAGAGTGTAAAGATTATGGATTTAAAGACCAAATACAGAGAGCTTCTATGTCTGTGCCTTCTAATATCGCAGAAGGTTTTGAACGTCAGTCAAATAAAGAATTTG
>JAITTD010000292.1 GCA_031287245.1 Bacteroidales bacterium | reverse complement strand
CACCCCTTACTTTTTCAAATGCGCCACTGCTACGGATGCTTTGTGGCAAATATTGTGCATTAGTTTTGGGCTAACTTGCACCTCGGCATTGTGAAGAAATTCCTCAATCTCTTCATTTGTCCGGCTTTCAGTAGTGAAATGTATGACTCGCGAAGCACCAGAATAGTTTTGTAAAAAAAAGAAAAGTATAAACTTAGACATATACCAAATATTATTGAATTTAATTAATACTGAAAAGAAAACGGAATGGGAGGTAAAAATATTGTTCCGTTTTTATTTTTTCCTGCTTTTCTTTGTCCTTGGCGTGAAAATAGTTTCAAAAATGTTACTTTTGTGCCGATTGTAATTTTAATGCTGATGATTCATTTCAAAATCAACCGCCTTATTTTTTGGGTGTTACTGTGTTTGCCTGTGGCTGTTTCGGCGCAAACGCCGCTGCAACACAGCCTCGACCGCCTGCTGGACGATGATTTCTTCCAAACCGCTACCATCGGAGTTTCGGTGTACGATTTGACAGCCGATGCGCCGCTCTACAACCGTAATGAGCGCCGCCTGTGCCGTCCCGCGTCCAATATGAAGTTGCTCACCGCTGCTGCAGGGTTGAATCGGCTCACTGCCGCTTATGAATATACAACCACCTTGTCATATACGGGCGCCATCGACGAAACAGGCTGTCTGTTAGGCGATTTGTACATCACCGGCGGCTTGGACCCTGAATTTAGCGCTGCCGGCTTGGACAGTATGGTGAATATGCTGGACGCCATCGGAATCCGGCGGTTTGAGGGCAACATATATGCGGATATATCGGCGGCTGAGAAGGTGCACTGGGGCAAGGGCTGGTCGTGGGACGACGATACGGAGGCTTTTCAGCCGTATCTGACCGCTTTGCCGTTCAACAAAGGCGTGGTAAAGTTGAAAGTGACGCCGGCATCGCCTTCGCGGAACCCTGCCGTGCACATCGAGCCGAACACCGAGTTTATCAAACTTGACAACCGTGCTACAACCGTGTGGAAAGCGAAAGAGCCAACGAATGAAACGCTGAAATTCATCCGTACCGGCGATGACACGGGTAATATGATAGAGATAACAGGCACTATCGCCACCAAAGCGAAACCTTACGAGAGAGAAATCAGCGTGCAGTCGCCCACCGGCTACGTATTAACCGTTTTTTCTGAAAAACTGAACGCTAAATTTGCCGAAAGCCGTGCCATTGGCAAAGGAGAAATGGTCACACCCATACAAGCGGTGTTAGTAGGCAAAATCAGACATTCGCTACCCGAAGTAATCCGCCAGATGAACAAAGAGAGCGATAATCTGAATGCAGAAATGCTGCTACGTGCCATTGCGCTGCAAGTTGGGCAACCGGCAACCACGCAAAACGGCGTTGAACAGGTGGAACAACTGATCACTCAACTCGGCTTCAACCCTAAAACCCTCAGCGTGGTGGATGGTTCAGGCTTGTCCAACCAAAATTATCTAACGCCGGAATTTTTAGTGGCTGTGCTGAAATTGATGTACCAGTCATCCGATTTTTCCCTGTTTAAATCATCGCTTCCTGAAGCAGGAGTGGACGGAACCTTGAAAAACAGGATGAAAGACACGCCTGCATATCGGAAAGTCTTTGCTAAAACGGGAACTCTCACAGGCATTAGCACACTTTCCGGATATATAGAGGCAAAGAACGGGCATCTGCTGGCTTTTTCCATTATGGTGCAGAATTTCACCTTGAAAGCACGAGTGGTGAACACAAACTATATTGACAAGATTTGTGAACAAATCGTAGAATCGAAATTTTAAATTAATTTTGCATTTTATTTTGAAAGAATGAATACAGTAAGAACACGATTTGCGCCCAGTCCTACCGGATTTATGCATATAGGCAATCTGCGCACTGCCCTTTACGGCTATTTGTTTGCGAAAAAACACAATGGTCAGTTTATCCTGCGGATAGAGGACACAGACCAGGAGCGTTTAGTGGATAATGCGGTGAATGTGATTTACCAGACGCTGCAACTGGCGGGACTGACGCATGACGAAGGTCCCGATGTGGGCGGCGCCTATGGTCCCTACACCCAAAGCGAGCGAAAAGCCATCTATAACGATTATGCCAAAGAATTAATTGCCAACGGTCATGCCTACTATTGCTTCTGCGAAAAGGAACGCTTGGAATCCCTGATTGACGACACAGGCAACAGACGGTATGATAAACATTGCCTGCATTTGAGCCGCGAAGAGATAAGTGATCAACTTGCTTCCGGCGTTCCATACGTGATTCGCCAAAATGTACCCACCAGCGGTTCCACCACTTTTTCCGACATGGTGTATGGCGACATTATCGTGGAAAACAAGGAATTGCACGACAATGTGCTCATCAAATCGGACGGTTTTCCGACTTACAACTTTGCCAATGTGGTGGACGACCACCTCATGCAAATCAGCCACGTGTTTCGCGGCATGGAATACCTGAGCAGTACGCCCAACTACAACCTCCTGTACGAGGCTTTCGGCTGGGAAATACCGCAGTATGTGCATCTTCCGCACATCATGCGCGACAAACATCACAAACTGAGCAAACGCGACGGTGATGCCAACTTTGAGGACTTTCTTAACAAGGGTTTTCTGCCTGCCGCCATTCTGAATTACGTGGCGCTGCTGGGTTGGAACCCTAAAAATGATGTCGAAAAATTCACTTTGGACGAATTAATAGCCGCTTTCGACATCAACGGCATTTCCAAAGCGTCTGCCATTTTTGACGAGGTGAAATTGCGCTGGCTCAATTCTCAGTATATCAAGGAAATGCCGCAAGAATCCTTCCATACAGCCGCTTTGCCTTACTATCAGTCCATCGCCACGCCGGTGGACAGGGATTTGCTCAGTCGTTTGCTGCAAACCCGCGTCAGCGCCATATCCGACATACCTGCTATGACAAGTTTTATTGACACTTACGAAGGCTATGAACTGGCACTGTTTGACCATAAAGACGCCAAATCGTCCGTGCAAACAGCCAAAACCATACTGCCTGTTGTAATTGCAGCGCTGGAAAACCTTGCCGACTGGAACAACGACGCCATCTTCAACGAATTGTCACAAATATCCGAACAAAACGAAGTGAAGAAAAAGACCTTGCTGTGGCTCGTTCGCATAGCCATCACAGGGCAACTTTCCACCCCCGGCGGCGCCTCGGAAATGGCAGTGCTGATTGGAAAGGATGAAACCGTGAAAAGATTGAAATACTCGTTGGCGAGATTATAAAATAGAGATGATGCCGAACAAAAAAACCATAGGGATTACAGGTTACCGGTCGGAAGACGGAACGGTGTTCGGCGCCGGCAGTAACTATTTGGAGTTGATTTCGCGTTTCGGGACGCCGCGCATCCTGTTTCCCGATGAAGGCTTGGTAAACGTTGATATGCTGCTGATTCCGGGCGGGCTGGACATCGCGCCGCAGTCATTCGGTGCGGTGCCGACATTCAAAACCGGCAATCAGGATGTGTTCAAGCAGTTTTTTTACGAAAAGCGGCTTCCGGCATATATCGAAGCGGGCATCCCCATTTTTGGGATATGTCTGGGCTTTCAGATGCTGGCAGTGTATTTCGGCTCGACATTGGAACAGCATCTTTGGCGGCATCCGCAAAGCAGCGGACGAAGTATGGCAGCCCACACCGTAAACCCGCTTCCTGCCGCTGCCGATTTCGGTACGTTGCCTTTTGAAGTCAATAGCCATCACCATCAGGGGGTGTTACTGTCAGGATTGTCCCCGCAATTGGAGCCATTGGCATTGACCGCACTCGATTTCTGCACCAGCACGCCCTTGGTAGAAGCCTTTCGGCATAAAACAAAGCCCATTGTGGCGGTACAATGGCATCCCGAAGAATGGTTTGATGAATTTTCGTGCAAGATGATAGAAAATTTAATTACGAATTAAAAATTACGAATCCGTTCCTCCGTTCACTCGTTCTTCCTTTCTTCCCTGTAAAATCCGATTGGTTTGGGGCGTGTGTTTTGCGTCCATTTTTCCGATTTGCATAATTGGTGTAAATCGCTGATTGATAGCGCACTTCTGCGAAGGATATATTCGACGGTGTGTTTTCGGGCAATGTTTTCTATTTCCCCGCCGCTGAAATTGTAACTTGCTGCCAGTTCTGCGGTTTCGTCGGGTGTGAGCGATGGTATCAGGGTTTGCCATATCAACTGTCGTGTTGCCTGCGAAGGTTGGTTGAAATGAATTTTATAGAGGAAACGCCGTTCAAAAGCCTTGTCTAAATTGCCGGTTAAATTGGTGGTGGCTATCATAATGCCATCCAAAGCTTCCATTTCTTGCAGGATGATATTCTGGATAGCGTTCTCTGTTTGGTCAATCGCTCCTTTCATCCCTTCGCGACGTCCACCGAGCACTGCATCCGCCTCATTGAACAGCAGAACAGGCGCAATGTCGGATGCACGCTGCAACTGGCGGTATTGGTCAAATATCTCCTTTATCCGCTTTTCACTTTCGCCAAACCACATGCTTTTGGTGTCGCTGATATTGACTAAAAATATGTTTCGCTGCGTTTGGCGGGCAATTTGATAGACTGTTTCTGTCTTTCCCGTGCCGGGGGCGCCGTAGAAAATGCAGGTAAAACCCTGTCGCATACCCGATTCTGACAAACGTTGTTGCACCTCACGAAAACGTTCCTCTTCTAACAAACGGATCAGCGCCGTAATTTGTTCACTTTCTTCGGGGTTGTAAAACAACGTTTTGGATACAATGTTCCGGTGTGGGATGATGTTTTTTTCTTTGTTTGGATGGGCTGCCTTTTCAGAGGAAGACTTTTGTTTGTTCGTAGCATTTTTTGCTGGCGGCGGCGTTGATATTTCCTGCAGTATTTCTACCTCTTTTCGTTCCAATTCCTTCTTCGCTTCTTCTAATATTTGTGCCATTTGCTCATCCGGCTTCTCATTTCGGGCGTAATGCAGTGCAAAAGGGTTGGTTTTAATGGCAGAGCGCTCAATCTTTGATTTGAGTACCAATCCTGCAAAAGTGGTGCAACGGCTCAAAGCGACATATACCTGCCCGTGCGTAAAAGCGGCGCCCAAATCGGCAACAACGCGGTCGAAAGTCAATCCCTGACTCTTGTGAACGGTAATCGCCCACGCCAATTTTATTGGAAACTGAGTAAAAGTGCCAATCACTTCTTCCTGTATCCGTTTCTTTTTTCGGTTCCACGAATAGCGAATATTGTTCCATTCCACCATATTGACCTCTGTTTCGTCCCCATCTTCAAACTCCACTAATAATTGCTTGTCGTCAATCTGACTTATTTTTCCAATTTTTCCATTATAATATTGCGGAAAATTGTTTCTAACAAACATCACTTGTGCCCCTTCTTTCAATTTCAAAATTCTGTTGGTGGGCATGATTTCATCTGGGAATATCCCTGTGACGGTTGCTTCGTAAGTTTTTTCTTCAGCGGGCAGCAGGGCGAGTTTCGTCCGGTTGATGTCGTCCACAATGCGATTGTGGGTGGCAAGTGTGATATATTGCAAATTGTCGTCGGGTTGAAAATCGGGTTGATAGCGCGAAGCAAGCAGGTTCATATCTCTGTCTGTCAACCGATTGATTCGTACATTGTTCAGCAATTCGATGAATTGAGTATCTGTTTGGCGGTATATTTTTTTCAGTTCAATGTATAACGGGGGATGATCGCGAATGACATGCGAACTGAAAAAAAACGGGCTGTCGTAGGATGTGCCCAGCAAATTCCATTCCTCATAACCGACTATAGGCGGCAATTGGAAGGTATCGCCAATGAGCAACATTTGTACGCCGCCGAAAGCCTCGTTTTCACGATCGCGAAACACCCGCAGCAGTTTGTCAATCACGTCAATCAGGTCGCATCTAACCATAGATACCTCATCAATAATGAGCAGTTCAAGTTTTTTTATCAGTTTTACTTTGTCCTCGTTGTAGCGGAAATAGTCATAAATGGTGCTCTTGTCATCATCCTCGTCCGGCGCTTCTTTTCTGAGGCGTATATCTTCGGGCGGGTAGATGCTGGGCGCAATCTGAAAAAAAGAATGAATGGTTTGCCCTTCGGCATTGATGGCAGCCACACCGGTAGGCGCCAACACCACCAATTCACGGTCGGTCAACTGCCGAATATATTTCAGGAACGTGGTTTTGCCGGTACCGGCTTTGCCCGTCAAAAAAATATTTCTATCCGTGAACCGGATGAAATCGGCGGCTTGCAGAAATGCAGTATTATCAGCGTCAAGTTCAATCTGGTCTATGGTCATTGGGCTTCAATCTTTTTGCAAAGTAAGCATTTTCTTTTGAGAAAATGAAAAAATAAAATAAGTGTTTGAAATACACCCTTTTCATCTTTGCGAAAAAAGCAAAAGATATATCTATTAACAAACTTTAACGATGAAAAATGTACAAAATCATCAAAAAAGTGATAATTTTGCAAAAAAAAATAATGGTTTTGGCATGAATAAAATCTTTGCTATCCGATTATTCGGTTATTTCATACTTAGTTGCTGTTTGCTGACAGGCGTCAGAGCGCAGTCCATACAAGTGAATGTGCAGTTGGACACCTCGACAATCCTGATTGGCGACCAGATTAAACTGCTCATTGAGTTGGAAAAGCGCAGCACAGTCAGCGTTCAGTTTCCGCATTGGAGCAATGAAGTGTCGCCGCACATTGAAATAGTCAGCGTTTCCGCACTCGATTCTGCCAAAGTGTCGGAAGAACTGATGCGCTATCGGCAGGAACTCATTGTAACCAGTTTTGACAGCGGGCGACATGAAGTGGCTGCCATCCGTTTCCCTTTCACAGACGGCGAACATAGCGACACTATCCGCACTACACCACTTTTTCTGGATGTATTAGTGATGCCCACCGATTCATTGACAGACATTGCCGACATCAAGCCGATTTACCAACTGCCCATCGGCTGGGCGGACATCTTGCCCTGGCTGGCTATTATTGGCGCAATTTTATTGGGCTTAGCCATCATCGCCTTCGTGGTGTATGTCATTGTTCGGAAAAAGCAGAACCGACCGATTTTCGGCATAGAGAAACCTGCAGAACCGCCACATATCGTTGCCTTACGCGAATTGGACAAACTCCGCAGCGAGAAATTGTGGCAAAACAACCGGATAAAGGACTATTACACCCGTTTGTCGGACATTGTGCGTACCTATATCGAAGGTCGGTTTGAAGTGGCGGCAATGGAAATGACCAGCGAGGAAATTCTGGCAGGGCTGAAAAATTCAGGTTTTGAGGACAACAATTTGGCCAATCGCCTGCGACAGATGTTTTCTCTGTCCGATTTAGTAAAATTTGCAAAGATAGATCCTCTGCCCAATGAAAACGAAACAACGATGCTGGACAGTTATTTGTTTGTCAACAACACAAAGGTAGAAACCATCCCCGAAAACGCGCAGGGAGAATACAAGAAATTGAAAATCGTATCTCCGCACGGCTGGTCGGTTGACGAGATGCTGGCAGACGTCGGCAATGGCGGACGTTTTGTCCGTTATACCTATTGTGTGTCTGTCATTGCTTTTACTTTCAGGTCATCGTCCTCTATCTATTTCGTGCGTTCCGACAAAGCCCCCATACACAACGGCTGGCCCTTTCTGTTGATTAGTTTCTTTTTCGGATGGTGGGGCATCCCGTGGGGACCTGTTTATACGATACAATCCATTTATCGTGCGTTTAGAGGTCGTGATTTGACACGTGAAGCGGTGGTTTATTTATCCTTGGATACCAGTATTCGGGAGATTCGTGTTGACGTTTCAGATGACAGCATCAAACATGGAAAGAAAGGGAAATCAAAAATCAAAAATCAAAAATGAATTATACTTACGCAAATCCTCAATTTTTCTGGCTATTCATTCTGTGGATAGCCTTGGTTGGTTGGTATATTTGGCGAAACAACAAATTAACCCCACATTTGCAATTGTCTTCGGTGGAAGGTTTGAAGGGAGTGCGCACCATCCGACCTTATCTGCGACACCTGTTATTTGTGCTTCGGATGGCAGTATTTGCGATGGTTATCATCATTCTTGCCCGCCCGCAAAAAAGCAATCAATGGGAAAGCACCACCACCGAAGGAATAGACGTCATGATGGCGCTCGACATATCGGGCAGTATGCTGGCACAGGATTTCAAACCCGACCGCTTGGAAGCCGCCAAGCAAGTGGCAACACAGTTTGTTTCAGGACGCCCCAACGACCGCATAGGATTGGTGGTGTTCAGCGGCGAAAGTTTTACCCAATGCCCGCTGACAACAGACCATACAGCCCTCATCAACCTGTTCAACAACATTCACAGCGGCATGATTGAAGACGGCACAGCCATCGGATTGGGCTTAGCCAATGCTGTTACCCGCATCAAGGACAGCAACGCCATCAGCAAAGTCATCATTCTATTGACGGACGGCGTGAACAATCAAGGTTCCATCGACCCGATGACCGCCGCCGAAATTGCCAAAACCTTTGGCGTGAGGGTATATACCATCGGCATAGGTTCGCAAGGAATGGCGCCTTATCCCGTTCAAACCCCGATGGGCATCCGCTTTCAGGACATGAAAACGGAAATTGACGAAGACCTGCTCAAAAATATTGCCGAAATGACAGGAGGCTTGTATTTCAGGGCTATCAACAACAACAGTCTGAAAGCCGTTTATGATGAAATTGACCAACTGGAAAAAACGAAAATCAGCGTGCAGGAACACCACAAAAAAACGGAAGAATATCTGCTCTTTGCACAGATAGCGCTGGCATTGCTGCTATTGGAAACCGTTTTGCGCTACTCCTTGCTGCGAAAATTTCCATAAACAGGATGAGACATAGTGAGACAGTGGTGAGAAATAGTGATACAATTGTATCACAATCGAATCACTACTGTCTCACTATTGAATCACTATCGAATCACTACTGAATCACAATCGAATCACAATCTTGGTAATCTTGAAAATCTTGCGAAAATCAAGGTTCAAGACAAAGAACCGACAGTTGATAAGTTGTTGAGAACCGATGAAAAATTTTGATAAATAAATTTGCCGATTCAAAATCTCTGCGGGTATATACAAGTCTTTTCATTTACCAAATTTATTTTTGATTTGTTTTCATCAGAAATCAACATTTTTGCCAACTTTTCCCATCAACCGTCTTTTAACATTTGGTGGCGCAACAGTGTTATCAACACCTGTTGATAAAAGCGGAAGTATTGCTGAGTATCAATCTTATCAACTGTTTTCAACTGTTGATAATGTATCAACAATGAGTGATAATTCACAAATGCAAGTTTTTTTAATTTTTTTATCCACCAATTCACACTTCATTATAATCATCATAAAGATTTAAATTAAATTTATATAAATAGGTATAATAAATAAAAGTGTGGATAATTCAATTTTCCACCGGATATTCAATTTTTGTCGATATTAATGTTGACTGATTGTTTTTTTGTTTTCTTCCGGTTGCTCTTCTTCCGCTTTTTCGATCTCTTCCGGTTTAATTGCAGGGGTTTTTTCCTTGCGGATGAATAAATCTCTCATTCGGCTAAAATCTTCTCTGTAAAGAACTCCTATCCCTTGCGTGTAAGGTGACTGGATGAAATATTGATTATTGGACCGATTGAATGCCTTTAACTTCAATTTACCGTTTGGGCTCAAATTGTATTCAAAGGTAAAATCGCTGACGATGTTACTTGATGTTTCGGCTGCTTTCATCCCTCCCACTTCGTAATCCATGGACAAACTCCATTTTTCGGTGGATATATCTACTCCGAAATTCTGTCCATCAATACCCATTCCGGGATGATATTTTAAATTGACATCAAAACTGTTGTTGGACAGCATGTGACTCAACTGATTGGTCATAAATTCAGTAGCGGTAGCCATCGCCATAGTTTCAACACCCGACGAACCGGATGCTGTTTCGTTGTTATATGCTATTGCGGAAGGGTCAACATAAAAACGTCCCACCATCACCAGCCACAAAAATTGTTTTGTCATTTCTTCCTCTGTATTGGTGGCTGCGCTCAGGAAAGAACGCACTTCCTGCGGTGCATAAGGCATCGCTATTTCAAAACGAATATTTGGTTCCAGCAAAGTATTGGTGATGTGTAAAATACATTCTACTTGTGCTGTATTTTTTGTGCCGGTTTCGTTGCTGCCCATCAAATCGGTTAAAGGCGCCGAAGTGCCATATTTTGCTTTCACATTGAGCAAAGCGTTGAGGGGATTACCTGTCCATGTAATCATCCCGCCTTTTTCAAGCACAAATTTTTTGTTGATGATATTTCGCAGCGTAAATAAATAATCGCCTTGTTCAATGATATAGGAACCATACATATTGAATTGATTGTTGGTGATATTCAGTGTCATGTCGCCCGAACCTCTTGCCCGCATCACGTCACCTATTTTCGAATCGAAAACAAGTTGCACTTCTGCTGCCGGTGTTATCTGTAAATCCAGATTAATTGCCATCTTTTGTTCTACACCGTCTGCTGTTTGTCTGACCGGTCGCCGTCTGTTGAAATTGTACAGTTTCTTTTGGGCACGCGGCGTATGATCAACAAATGTGATGAATGACGACTGTTTTACTTCGTCTTCCGAATAAACAGGGATACTTAACTGTGTATTTTTTTCCGTTTTCGCGGCAACGCTCATGGTTAAATCTGCCGGAATTCCTTTCATTTGAATTTTTCCGCTCGCAAAAGCCTTTCCGTAAAATAAATTATTATCCCGCTCAGTTGTGTTCAACACTTCAATATTGCTGGCATTTACTGTTATATCCATCTGAATGTTTTTGAGATGTTCTGCTGTAATATTTCCGCTCAGTTTGCCTGTATTTTTGAAGCGGTCGGTTATTTGCACATCTTTCAAACTGAAAACGTTATTTGTAATATTTACCTTTCCGCCAATGCCATATCGTGTGCGCGTATAATCCAGTGTCATTGCGGTGTTTTTAAATTCCACTTCGCCGTCCATTCTCGGATTTTTAAGTGTCCCTGTCAATTTTAGTTCACTCGCTGTTTCTCCCTCTATTTCAGTGAACATATTTTCTATGTAAGGTTCTGCTATTTTTACCGGTACTTTTTGCAGGTTTACATTAAAATCAAGCGTTTCATCGTTTGTATCGTATGCGCCATTGACGAAAACAGTACGAAAAATATCGTTCACCGCCTCTGTTCTGATGTTCACTTTTCCCGTGGATGAGTTCCAAACAGCACGCATATCCGTATTTCCCAGCAAACCTTCGTTGATGGATAAACTGTCAATATGCAGGTCAGAAACCAGCACAGGCACCTTGTACAAATTGTACAAAAAGATTTTGCCGTTGGCTGTTCCGTCAAATTTTAGCCTTTGCAATTGCATGGACGAATTGATAGCCGAAAGGTTCAAATCTTTGATGTGTACCACCAGTTGATCTTGTTCGCGATTGGAAATGAAACCGAAAATATTGATTTCCTGTTCGTCCCGTTTCAGCAACAAATCGTGTATTTTTATGATCGACGAATCAATCACTATACCGTTATGCGTTAGTGTCCATTTATCACCCGAAGTGACAATTTGCCCCGGCAAAGTGGATATATGGACAGAAGGGACTTGTTTTTTTGAAGTACGTTCAAAATGAACCACCGAGTGAAGATTACCCTTGTTGAGAATAGAATCCCAATTGTTCCATCTGATATCCATCGTTGTGCTGTCTGAGCGGGTATTCGACAAAAGGGTAAAGTTTTTGAAGGACATATTGTCGGTCAGGCGCAAATTTTCACATCCTGCTTCAAACACAAATGTCGAATCCTCGCAACTGCCGTTTAAAAAGAATCCTCGTAATCGCTTTCCTTTTATTGTTACAAATGGAACATTCAACACAAAATGTACATCTTTTTGCGAAGGGTCATATTTTCCTTCAAATTTAGTACCTTTCGCTACACGAAATTCATCTGTAAAGAAATTGGTTAACTTTTCGGTATTGTTAAATTCTGCCATAAAGCGGAAACTGTTGCCCGATGCCGTTTCAGGTTTAACGTGTACCGGTCCCCATGCAGGCGAATAATTTTTCACTAATGCAAGAAAAGATTCGTGCAATTTCAAAAACTGATACTGCCCCCACACTTCGGCATTGAGTATGTCTGAACGCAAAATGAAACGGTTGGTATCGCGAATAGCCTTAGTGAAAATCAGCAAATCGTTGATTTCTATTTCTCTGCTGTAGCGCCGAATGAGTGAATTTTTTAAATTCAATTCGCCCATGATATTGTCAATATTGGTGCCTGAAAAGTCGGCTGCAATGTTGAATGCAATAAATGAAGAAGTGTCTTTCGACAGTTTCAACTCGTGCAGACGCGCCCGCTCCACATTGGCAGTAAAATTGAAGTCAGGAAATGTCGGATTGGTCATGTCCACCTTCCCTGAAAAATCTATTTTCACGTTAGGCTCGTCAATATACAGTTTCCCGTCGTAAGCGCGATTATTGACGGCTCCATTGATGCTGATGGCTTTGTAATCGTAACCTTTCAAGCGGATTTGTCTGATCATTCCCTCGATATTGGCGGTGATATTGTTGGGTCCGGAAGCCGTCCCATCCACCATCCCATCCATGGTGACGGCGCCGATGGAAGCGGTTCCCAGCAGTTTTCCGAGTTGAAATTCACTCGTTTTCATCTGACCGTGAAAGGTAAAACTGGTGTCTGTTTTCGTGGTTAAGGTAGGTTTGATGGACAAGTCGGTGGACAGATTGCCCAAATTGCTGTCAAACGTTCCGTAGGTGACAAAATCATCGAAAAATCCGGTAAAATTGCCCGTAAAACCAATCTCTGTCAGTTGTTTTAGCGCTGCGGGAAGTTCCACATGACCACTTTTGCTGCGTTTCAAATGTACCCGTTCAATATCTTCCGGACAGGTTTTCAGACTGGTGACATTGGTGTAGATAAAAGTAGTCCGTATATCGGGAAGTCCTTTCAGGTCGAAATTACAGTTCAAATCGGTCATGTTTCCCGCAGTAACGTGAATGTTGTCGCCTTTCATATTGTCCACCGTACCGGTGACATTTCCTGTTATATTTACAAAATCGGGATATTCCTTGAAAACCGGCGCAAAATGGGACAGTTCTTCCAATTTTACATTTGCCGAATGGATGGCAATGCTCATTTGCACCTTTGAGAGGAATCCACCATCACCAAAGTCCTGAAACGAATCAAAACTGAATGACACATCGTCCGCATCCACCTCAGAATCAGTCGTGTTGAAATGAACATTTTTGAACGAGAGATTTTTGCGGTTCACAACGAAATCCGAGCGAAACGAGTGAACAGTCAATCCGCACTGTTCCGCGCATGAAAGTTGGCGAATGCGAAAACGGACGCCATGATCCGGCGCCTCGCCCAGCCTGAAATCAGTCACGTGCAGGTTGATTTTGGCTATGCTCAGCGAAGCATAGTCCATACCAAACGGCCGGTCGAACGGCTTTGTCGAATTGCAGAACGAGAAATAGCAATCGTTCAGTTCAACAGACTGTATGCCGAAATCCCAGCGAGGTTTGTTGCTCGCAGTATCCTTCGACTTCAACTGTTCGATGATGAATTTGATGTTAATCTCATCCCTTTCGGGAACGTATGCAAAATGAATGACGGCTTGATTGAGCTGCACTTTGCTGATGCTGATTTTGTGCGTTGAGAAAGCCAAAAGGTTGATTTTTGCTATCAATTCGGGCGCATGAAGAATCGTATCGCCTTCCAGTCCGGTCACATTCAGGTTAGTGAGCGTCAACCGGTTGAACCACGACAGTTGTACGTGTTCAATCGTGACATGGTTGCCCAGTTTTTCCGAAAGCAGCGCCGTTACCTTTTCGGCAACAAAATTCTGTACCCGCTCACTGTTGATCACAGCAATCAGGACTGTTGGTATCGTCAGGACTACCAACATCGCTATCAACCATATTTTCTTTATCCTCTTAATCGCCTCAAATTTTACTGTTTATTAAAATATGCAAAGTGCTGATAATAAACGATTAAACCTTTTAATTTGCACAAAATCTCTTATTATCAATCCACTACAAATTTAAGACCTTTTTTTCATTTTTCACTGAAAAAGTGAAAAAAGTCTGTAAAAAAACCTTTCAAAAGTTCTTTTTTGCAGCACGAGCCGTTGCTATCATAATTCTTCATAATTTTAAATCATTCTACCAAATCCTTGATATTCTCAATGTTCTTAACCTTTTTATCCTCTTCTGCCATCCTTATAAAGTCTGCCATACAAATATCCCTGTCAATCCACGAGAACGGAGCAAAACTCCTGAATCCAAGCGAATTGAACTGCGTCATGATTTCATCTTTGTTCTTGTCGATAAAATCCTTCAATGGATGCCCCTTATAATCATACGCAAAATCGACTTTATCTAAGCCCGGATTAATACACCGCATATATTGAACATCATTCTCATCATAATAAAAATAGTCTTTTAATAACATCCACAGGAATTTCAAAAAAAGATTTAGCCATTTTTAGGGGGAAGCAATTTAATGGTTGCTATTGCCAAACTCCAAAACTTTCCCAGTTCTCAGGGAATCCCATATCTTTGGTTTTTACTAGCTTACCCCCATTTTCAATCATCTCAAGAAGATTATTCCTAAAATCGCTTTGCGGACTGATTATTTTATTGATATATTGAAGACAACACAGTATAGAAAAAATTTTGTTTTTGAAAATTTTATTCAAATCTTGTTTATCAATAAATGGGAATTTTGTATTATATGGCATTTTCAATTCAACATGGAAACGACGATTCCATATTCTGCTATGATGGGCACAATAATTTCTCAAAACTGAAAATGAATAAATCCAATTTTTGAGAATCAATGGATTAGATAGTCCCAACGACAAGGCAATTTTTTTGTATGGTTCCGATTTACAATCTAAATTGGCAATCAATTTGCTTAAATTTCCGAAAGATAAAGTTTCCAACGTCATCCATACAGGAGGTATTACTGGATATGAATATTTTTGATTATAGTGTTGAATAAAATCTTCATCGCTGCGTTTTACGTCTTCCTTTATTTTGCCCATAAGCAAATCGTATAATGTGATATAGCCATTTTCGGTAATTATCTGTTTATCTGGGTCAAAGTATATACTTTTATCCATGAACCAATGACTGTTGTTGGTATCAATACTATATTCATAAATAAATTTTGTGCGTAAAGCAATTTCAATTTTTTCAAGGACATTAAAAATTAAAGCCCGCAATCGTCTGTCAAAACAATATAAATCAATAATATCTTCAAACTTTATATCATCCCGTAAAAAACGGTGGTCGTTTATCTGATTGTCTTGAAATGGGAAAGTATACGCTCTCAAACGATAGTAATTAATGTTTGAGAGGTAGCTTTCAGCAGATTTTTCATTATTTATGAGCAATCCACGATTTTTCAGTTGTTCTATTTGTTCCTTAATTATAAGAGGTCTTTTAGTATATTCCATTGAAAATAAGTATCGTTATAAAACTCGAAGTCCCCGCCGGGTGCGCTGTTCAAGTGGGAAGCGTGCGAGGAACTATCGGCACAAAAGTACAACATCTTTTTGACTCTGCAAATTTTTTTATTTTTTTACCATTTCACCACTCGCCCTACTTTGCTGAATATTTTTATATGGGGATAAATTGCTGATAGGAGACCAAGAATTGCAGTTTCGAGGAATAACCGGACTCGTGAGTGAAAAATCTCATGTAAATCCCGTTTT
>JAITTD010000135.1 GCA_031287245.1 Bacteroidales bacterium | reverse complement strand
TGAGGCACGCAAAACACGATTGGGCAAAATGTCCAACAAAGCGATGCTCCGTTGCAAAAACGCCTGCTTATCGCCGATATTACTGCCTAAAAGTAAAAATATTCTTTCCATTGCTGACTCATTGCTTTAACGCCCTGCGGAATAATGTGATTGTTCGCGCAAGCCTAAACTACAAAGATAATCTTTTTTGGATAAAAAAAGAAAATTTAAAAATATCTTTAAAAACTTTTTCCGTGTCACATGCTTGGAAATCTGAAAAATTTCATGTAATTTTGCAGCAATAAACAAATTATCAATTTAAAATTAAAAAAATGAATAAATATCTTGTTCTCGTTGCTATTGTTGCTTTGTCATGGGCTTGCAATACCGAAAAAACAACTCAAAATGTTTTGATTAACGATTTTGAATCCTTGCGAAAAGAGTTTGCCGACCCGTCGAAAGACTATGGTACGGCGCCGCTGTGGGTGTGGAATACCCAAATAACGCGCGAAATCATTGACCGTTCGCTGACCGAACTGAAAGCCAAAAAGTTTGGTGGCGTGTTCGTGCATCCCCGTCCGGGATTGGTGACAGAATACCTTAGCGATGAGTGGTTTGCACTCTATCGTTACACCGTTGATAAAGCCAAGGAATTGGACATGAATGTGTGGATATACGACGAAAACTCTTATCCCAGCGGGTTTGCAGGCGGTCATGTGCCGGCGCAAATGCCCGAAAGTTACAATCAGGGACAGGGATTGAAGTTAAACAAGGTCGAAATACTACCCGACGACCTCACCCCTTATTTTATATGTATGAAGGAAGAAAACGGCAAATACCTTGACATTACTGAAAAAATGAAAGATGAGGCAGGAAAAAACGGCAATTACTACCTTTTCTCAAAAACATATTACGGTAAATCCGCATGGTATGGCGGTTATTCGTATGTTGATGTGATATATCCGGGCGTTACGCAAAAATTTCTTGAAGTAACCATGCCTGGATATGAAAAAGCGATTGGCGATGAATTTGGAAAATCGGTACTCGGTATTTTCACAGACGAACCCGAAATACCGTCACCCGGCGGCATTCGCTGGACGCCCGATTTGTTCGACGTTTTCCAGCAACGTTGGGGCTACGACCTGAAAGCGGTGTTGCCTTCCCTTTATGAAGAGGTGGGCGAGTGGAAAACCGTGCGCCACAATTATTTCCAAACCCTGCTTCAACTCTTTGTTGACCGCTGGGCAAAGCCTTATTCCGAATATTGCGCGGCGCACAACCTCAAATTCACAGGTCACTATTGGGAACATGGATGGCCGAATTTAAACAACGGTCCCGACAATATGGCAATGTACGCATGGCACCAGCAACCCGCCATTGATATGCTATTCAACCAGTTTAACGAGAAATCGCCGCAAGCGCAGTTTGGCAATGTGCGTTCTGTTAAGGAACTGAGCAGCGTAGCCAATCAGATGGGCTACCGTCGCACATTGAGCGAAACCTACGGCGGAGGCGCGTGGGAAGAAACTTTTAGCGACTACAAACGACTGGGCGACTGGGAATATGCGCTGGGCGTCAATTTTATGAACCAACACATTGCAGATTTGAGCATTTCCGGTGCACGTAAATACGATTATCCGCCTGTTTTCTCTGAAGTGGAGCCTTGGTGGGACTATTACAGTTATCTCAACCTGCATTTTGCCCGTTTGTCAATGGCTTTGTCCGCAGGCGAACAAAAAAACAGCATTTTGATACTCGAACCGACTACCAGCATCTGGCAATATTATGCTTATGGCAACAGTAACCAAAAATTCCGCGAAATCGGGCAATCCTTCCAATCGTTCATCACCACCCTTGAAAAAGCACAGGTGGAATACGACCTTGGGTCGGAAAATATCATCAAAGACCACGGAAAAATACAGACACAAATGATGGACCCTGCTCGGTTTGTCATCAACAAGAGAGACTATTTCAAAGTGGTGATTCCGCCTATGACAGAAACTTTGGATGCGGCAACATTCAAATTATTGAAGGATTTTGCCCGCAAAGACGGTACGATATTGGCATTTTCCACGCCTACTTCTTTGGACGGAAAACCCAATGCTGAAGTGGAAACTTTTTTTGCGGAAAATAAAAATGTGCACCGTTTTACGGAATTGAACGAAGAAGTGATTGAAAAACAGTTTAATACTATATTAAATCTATCTTTTGCCAACCAGGGCGGCAATTTATTTCATCATCGCCGCATTATAAAGGGTGTTGACCAAGTATTGTTTCTGGCTAATTCAAGTCTTGAAGAAGCCGCAAAAGGAACGGTTACCATCGGAGGGAAAGATGCCATATTGCTGAATACACTCACGGGGGAAATCGTAGATTATCCTGAAAAACAGATAGATAAACACAGCATAAGCGTGGATTATGACATTCCGCCGGCAGGCAGTTTGCTGTTGTATGTTTTTTTAGAAAAACAGAAAGAAACGTTCCCGCCCGTGCCATCTGCCACCGGACAATACACGGCTGTAAAGGAAACATCGCCGATAACGGTGACGCCGCTGGGAAGCAACGCGCTGACCATCGACTTCTGCGATTTGCAGTTGGGCAAGGAAACATTTCGCGACCTGCATATCTTCGATGCAGCCGACAAAACCTTCAAACATCACGGTTTCACGTCCGGCAACCCGTGGAACACTTCCGTGCAGTACAAAAACAACACCGTCAGCCGCGACACTTTTAAAACAGGCGGTTTCACGGCTACTTATCATTTCACCGTGGCAGGCGATTTTGACATATCGGGAATGCAGGCGATAGTGGAACGTCCTGAGTTGTACAAAGTTACGCTGAACGGCAAAGAGATAAAACCCGAAGGCGGCAAATGGTTTCTTGACCGCGATTTAAGGGTATTCAATATCGGTGATGTGGTGAAGAAAGGCGAAAACAGCCTCGTTCTCGACCTTTCGCCTATGAAAATCATGGCAGAAATAGAGCAGGTCATTATCTTGGGCAATTTTTCCGTACAACCTGCCGCCAAAGGATGGGCTATCCATCCGCCTGTTTCACTGGCAACGGGCAGTTGGAAAACGCAGGGCTGGTCGTTCTATCCGGGCGTAGTGTCCTACTCAAAAACTTACGAGATTTCGGGAAACGCCTCTCATCGCGTCATCTTGGGCGAATGGAGTGGAACCGTAGCCGAAGTTGCGGTCAATGGCAAATCCGCGGGAATTATCGGCTTTGAGCCTTACAGCGTCGATGTGACAGACAAAATGAAACAAGGAACCAACACCATTGAGGTGAAGGTGGTGGGCAGTAACAAAAACCTGTTCGGTCCCTTCCATAATTCTGAAAAAGGAGTAGTAAGCCCTTGGCATTTCAGGGGGGTAAAAAACTATCCGGCAGGGAAAGATTACCGACAGTTGGATTACGGTTTGATGGATGATTTCCGCTTGGAATCATCGAATGAAGACAAATAAACGCTAAAAATCCAATCATTTGGCTGACGATAAGAAAATTATTTTTTCGATGGTATAGAATAATAACAACATACAGAACTTGCGAAAGTTCGGTTATAAAGGAAAATTGCCCAAAATTTTCGACCATTCCCCAATTTTTACGTATAATTAGGTAAAGAAAGATCCTTTATGACCCAATTTCAGATGCGTGAGTTGATAGTCCGCTGTAAGCAAGGCGATACCAAGGCATTCGGTACGTTGATGGCTGAATTTCAGCCGCTTGTGTTTAGATTGGCTTTCCGTTTGCTCTGCGATGACAATGGGGCAAAAGATATGGTTCAGGAAGTGTTCATTAAAGTATGGTTGCAAATCAACAAATACAATCTGCAATACAGTTTTTCAACCTGGATTTATACGATAACCAGCCATCTCTGTTGCGATAAACTTCGCCGGATGAAGCATTTTCCGGAGTCCTTCCAATTGCCGGATGTCTTTTCGGAAATGGATATGGCATCATCGGAAAATCCGGAAACGTCCCTTATCAATCATGAATTGAAAGAAATGATTTTATATTTCACCAACGGATTGTCGCCCAAACAAAAACTTGTTTTCACTCTGAGCGATATAGAAGAGTTGGAAGTGGACGAAATCATAAAGATAACAGGACTTTCGGCAGGAAAAATAAAAAGCAATCTGTATCTGGCAAGGAAACAAATCAGGGATAAAATTAACGCAATCAACATATAATCATGGAAAATATGACATCATACCAAACACTGACAGAGCGGCTTAAAAAGAATCCGGTACTTGAACAGCCAGAACAACTGACTCAGACTGTCATCGAAAGAATTGAACGAATGGAAGCCAACCGGCTAAAACACAAAGTGATGTATATCGCAGGGTGGTTTTCAGCCGTTGCCGCAGCCCTGCTGTTTGGTCTGCTGATACTCGAAACCCTCCAATTACCGGAAAATTATCGCATGAAAACGGAGAAAGTGGTGATAACGCCGGTAACATTTGATGTTTACCGCGAAAGAGCAGCCCAAAATATTACGGGAAAAAGAAATATCGTAACAGCCATTATCAAAGACAAACTGGAAACAAACAGGCGGAAAGACCTTTATATAAAATTAATAAAACAAAATAAAACGTTATGAAAACAAAATATCAAAAAATGATGTCATGGACAGTATGGACAGGTTTGGCAGTTCTTGGAATGTGCTCGTGTTCCAAAACCAATTACCGGATGCTCACTACTGTACACCCGAATGGTGCGTGTTTGAGGGAAATTTATGCACAGGGAGATTCGGCTTTTGCAGCCGGTGACTGGTCGGAAAATCCATATCTTTTTCGCTTGGATTCCTCATGGCAGATAACGCCGATAATCGATCATCATACCAAACAAAAATTCAATGTTAAAATCGCAAAAAACTTCCATTCTATAGATGAAATATCGGCAGATCTGCAATTTGACGAAGATTTGCGCCCATTGGTCGCTCCCAAAGAAACACTTCAAAAGCATTTCAGGTGGTTTTACACCTGCTACTCTTTTAAAGCGGTGTATCCAACCATTCCGGTTCAACAGCCTGTCCCTATTGACCGCTATTTGAGTAAATCCGAACAAAAACTGTGGTTTCAAGGTGATTTGTCCGGTTATGCAGGACTGAATGGCATCGAACTGAAAGAAGAAATGGACGATATCGAACTCCGGTTCGGGAAATGGTCTGAGCAAATTGACAGTCTTAATAAGGCAAGAGATGGTTATCTGGACAGCATCATAGAAAAATTATATGCTCATAATACTGAATATGAGTTAATTCTTCCCGGAAATCTCATTTTTAGCAATGCGCCTGTGAATCGGCAAGATACATTGGTGTGGAAAGTAAATGCTTTTCGTTTTACCACAGATGATTATGAATTAATTGCAGAATCCCGCACTGTCCATATCTGGGCTTTTGTTATTGCCTTTCTGTTGGTTGCGCTTTCGACATACTGTCTGATTCGCGCCACGCAATTAAGAAACTTGCGTTAAACGTTAAAAAATCTTAAAATAAAACATTTTTTCTTAAAACAGATAAAATACTTTTACTTTTGTGCAATCGTAACACGATTTTACAAAATCGTGTTACTGTATAATGAAGGTGAATTAATATGAAAATCAATTTTGGTAAATGCTTAGTAATGTCGGCATTGAGCACATGGATGTTGCCGACGAATGCACAGCAGGAGGCTGTGAACGTGGATTCGCTCTATCATAAGAGCATCGACGAAGTAGTGATAAGTGGTATGCGCACGCAAACCAACCGCAACAATGTGCCGATGACTATCTCGGTGGTAAATCGGCGAGAGATTGAAGCGAGTAGCGAATCGGCGCTGTTGCCTGTCCTGTCGGGGCGTGTTCCGGGTATGTTTGTCACGCAGCGGGGTGTAGCCGGTTTTGGCGTAGGCAGCAGTGGTTCGGGCACGATGACTTTGCGCGGCGTAGGCGTGGGCAACGAATTGTTAGTACTTATCGACGGACACCCGCAATATATGGGCATTATGGGGCATCACATGGCTGATGCATACGTGGCGTCGGATGTAGAGAAGGTGGAGGTGATTCGCGGACCGGCTTCCATCCTGTACGGTTCCAATGCAATGGGCGGAGCCATCAACATCATCACACGCAAACAGGAAGAGGAAGGTTGGAGTGCCAACGGTCGTGTGATGTACGGATCGTACAACACCCAGAAATATCAGGCAAGCGCCGGATTGAAAAAGGGCAAATTCAGCGGCTTGCTGTCCATTAACCACGACCGGACAGACGGACACCGCAAAAATCAATTGGACGGCGATCGGCTCAATTCTCAATTTCATATTACCAACGGATATGCCAAGTTAGGCTATCAAATTTCCGAGCATTTTCAGGCTTGGAGTGATGTCAGCCTCGCCTCGTTTGAGACACAAAGCCCCGGTCCGCTTTCCGCACCTCTGTTTGGCAATGTTGCCCATATCTTCAGAGGGGTGGCTTCCATAACAGTTGAAAACACTTACAACAAGACCAATGGCGGGTTCAAACTCTTCTACAATTTTGGCGATCACAAAATTGACGACGGCTACAACGCCGGAGGAAACGCTCCCCTGTTCCATTTTCGTTCCAACGACCACAATTACGGCGTTACGTGGTATCAGATTTTTCGTCCCTTTACGGGAAACATGATTACGGCGGGCGTGGATTACAAGAACTTTGGCGGACGCGCTTGGGACAAGTTCAAAGACAACACAACGGCAGACCGCGTTTGGGCGGATACTTCGCTGTATGAAATGGCGAGTTACGTAGTAATGCAGCAAACTTTGCTGGAAAAATTAACGTTGAATGCAGGCGTAAGGCTTGAACACAACGAGCAGTTCGGCAGCGAGTGGATTCCGCAGGCAGGATTGGCTTATCGTCCGTTCAGGCATACTGTGCTGAAAATCTCTGTTTCAAAGGGATTCCGAAGCCCAAATATTCAGGATTTGTACTATTTGGCTGGCTGGGCTGGACATAATCCCAACTTGAAACCTGAAAAGATGGTTAATTTCGAGATTTCCATCGGGCAAGCCATATTGGAAGGGCGACTGTCGGCTGAATTGACATGGTTCTGTTCCAGAGGCGATAACATCATTGTTGCCGACTGGTCAAACGGTTATCCGCCAACAAAGTACAATTCAGGCGATTTCAAAAATACAGGTATCGAATTTTCGTTCCATTGGGATGTGTTGAAAAACCTGCACGTGAACGGCAATTATTCGTTCCTGAATATGGACAAAACGATTGAGTATTCGCCTGAGCAACAAATGTATATGGCGGCGTCCTATCACTGGAAAAAATGGGGAATCAGCGCCAATTATCGCTACATTCACGCCCTTCACAATAATACAGATGACATAGAAAGCGCCGTATCGTATGGCTTACTGGATGCCAAACTCTCGTATCGCCCGCTGAAGTGGTTAAACATGTTTGTGAAGGGCGAAAACCTCACGGACGAAGCCTATCAGACGCGATTTGATTTTCCGATGCCCGGCATTACCGTATTTGGCGGAATCAACATTTCGTTGAAATAGAATGTAATATTTTGTAATTCAGATAAATATATATTATATGGGGTAAAATATCCGATAATTTATACCATACACAGGTAAAAATATCCGATAATTTACCCTGTATATAGGTAAAATTATCACAAAAATAATTATCTTTGCATTTTAAAATAAACGGAAAATGCGACGTATTTTATTTGACAAGTTGAAGTTACATCTTGATAAGAAGGAATTTACGATTCTTACAGGTGCTCGACAAACAGGTAAATCTACCTTACTCAGGCAATTGGAAGATTATTGCAGGCATGAAAAACACGTTCCTGCTGTTTATCTGACCCTTGAAAACAAGAGTATTCTTGCCGAGTTGGACAAAGATCCGTTGAATCTGCTGAATTTCTTGCCAAATCAGCAAAAGCGGACTATTGTGTTCATTGATGAAGTGCAATATTTGCAAGACCCGTCTAATTTCTTGAAACTGCTGTATGACGAATATGCCGGTCGGGTTAAAATTGTGGCGTCAGGCAGCAGTGCTTTTTACATAGACAAGCATTTTAACGATTCTCTGGCAGGGCGAAAAAGAATTTTTCACCTGTATACCTGCACCTTTGACGAGTATCTGTTGTTGTCGGGAAAAGTCGATTTGCTTGCTGAAATAGAAAGATTGCGAAGTAAAAATACTGCAAAAACACTGCATCTGGCTGATTTGCGTAATGAATGGCACAAATATATGCTGTTTGGTGGTTATCCAGCCGTGGTTACCGAAGCCGACCGTGGCGAAAAGATAAGCAAACTGCGTGAAATACGTGATTCATACGTCAAACGCGATGTGTCTGAGTCTGGTGTGAAGAATGATACTGCTTTCTATGCACTTTTTCGTTTGTTGGCGGAGCAGAGCGGTTGTTTGTTGAATGTAAATGAGTTGTCTGCCACCTTGCGCATCAAAAATGATACAGTGGAGCATTATTTGGCGATTTTGCAAAAATGCTTTCACATCACATTGGTACGTCCGTTTTTCCGGAATCTGCGCAAGGAGTTGACCAAGATGCCCAAGGTATTCCTGATGGACAGCGGTTTGCGCAATTGTTTGGTCGGTAATTTTCAGCCTGTTGGGATGCGGGTGGACAAAGGCGATTTGTGGGAAGCCGTATATTTCAGGATGTTGGTTGACTGTTATGGTGTGGACGAAATCAATTATTGGCGCACAACGTCCCAAAATGAAGTGGATTTTGTACTGCCGCAGATTGAACACCCCTTTGCCGTTGAAGCAAAATATGACGAGGCAACGATAAAACCGTACAAATATAAGATATTCAACGAATCATATTCGGACATACCGCTGTCTTTCGCATGGATGGAGCCTTTTGATGAGCATTTTTTCCGAAGAATGCCTTACGATGCTATTTCCTCATAAAGATTTAAAACATAATAAATTAAAATAATGCGTAAACTGATTTTTTGTATTTTTTTGACATTGAGCCTTTTTGCACAGGCACATTCGGGAAAAGCCCGTTTCCATGTCATCATTGATACGGACGGCGCGGCGGACGACCTGCGTGCCATCTGTATGCTGCTGAGCAACCGCGAAGTGGAAGTGCTGGCTGTAATCACCTCCGAAGGTGCGTTGACACCCGATGTTTCGACATTGAAAATCAATGCTTTGCTTCGACATTTTCATCATGAAGGCATCCCCGTTGGGACAGGACGGTCGCTCGGAATCCCTGCTCCTGCATGGCGCCGACAGTCGGAATCCATCAGTTGGGGTGATACTGCCCGATTGTGCTTTTCCCGAAAGGACGCCAAAGCATTGATCGTGCAAACAATTGAAGAAGAGGAAGAAAAAGTCATTTTCCTCTGTCTGGGAACGTTAACCAACCTGAACGATGCCCTGACAGCGAAACCGCAACTGAAAGAGCGCATTGACCGAGTGATTTGGTACAACAGTTCGGCGAAACCATTGAAAGGCGCGAATTACAACGCCGACCCAAAATCGGCAACGGCAGTTCTAAACAGCGGGCTGACTGTGGATATTGTGTCAAGTAACGAAAAAATGCCCATTTCGATAGATGCACAATATTTGCACACGATGGAAGGTATTGAAGGAACGTATGCCCACCGGATAACTGCAACGCATGGCAGCAACGTACTGAAGCCCGTAGTGGCATCCGCTCACATGAAGGCTTGGGACGATTTGACAGTGGTGTATCTCTTTGCACCCGAACTGTTCAACGCTACCACTGTGAGCGCTGGCGTTACTGCTCACGTTTTATCGGATGCACAGGCTTTGGAACAGGCAAAACAAACCATTGTACAAGTGCTGACAGGAAAGCCTGACAGCGAAAACCGCGTATTCTTTGCATTTCCGGAAGATGTTTCCTTATATGCCGCCGACGTAGCAAGTGTTGCAAAGGACATCATTGCGAAGCACGGTCACAGCGAATGGCGTGCAGGTGTGTTAGCCAACGAATTGCACGGTCATTTGGGCATTTACGCCATCGTAGGCGTGAAGATGGGCATCCGCGCTCGCGAATATTTTAATATTGGTGTGGACGATGTTGTGGCGGTAAGTTATGCCGGTTCGCATCCGCCTGTCAGTTGCATGAACGACGGTTTGCAGGTGAGCACAGGCGCAACCACAGGGCATGGGCTGTTGACAGTGGCACAGGAACAGAATATTCGCCCCGAAGCGACGTTTACCTTCAAAGGCAAGATTATTCGCATGAGATTGAAACAGGAATACGCACAACAGATACGCCGCGATGTGCAGGAAGGAATCAGGCAACACGGCGACCTTACCGAAGCCTACTGGCAGTATATCCGCCAGTTAGCGATCCGCTACTGGCAGGAATTTGACCGGCATGAGATATTTGATTTTTTTTCGGAAAAATAAATTTGCATAATTAATATTTTTTGGATGCAAATTTGCACAAAATTTTGAAACAAACGATGGGAAGCAAACAAAATCCGCTATCAATTTATTGATTGATAGCGGATTATTGTTTGTGGGAGTAGAGGGATTCGAACCCCCGACCCTCTGCTTGTAAGGCAGATGCTCTGAACCAGCTGAGCTATGCTCCCTTTTATTTTTGCGGTGCAAAGGTACGCAGATTTTTGTTACCTGCAAATTTTTTTATCCGTTTTTGCGAAAAAAATAATTTTTATCCGTTTTTCCTGTAAACGGTTCCCTGAAATGCAGCGATTAACTCATTCTGTTCGTTGATGATATCCACATGATAGCAGGCAATGGTACGGCGCAACGATATTTCGTTGGCTTTGGCATACAGGGTGCCCGATGCCTCTGCCTTGAAATAGTTGATGCTCGAAACCAAGCCCACCGCAACGACATTATGCGAATTGGCCGCCGCCGCCAAAGCAACGTCAGCCAGTGTAAACAACGCTCCGCCCTGTACGATGCCCACTCCATTCAAGTGATGGGGATGTATCACCATCTTTGCTGTCGCTGTTCCTGTGGCTACTTCCGTTAATTCAATACCGCAATACTTTGCAAATTGGTCTTTTTCAACCAGATTTGTTATTTCCATTTGAAATACAGACAATTATAATACTGAAGATTCGCTGTGAACGCACAATACCGGAATTTTTGCATCATTGGAGATGAGTTTTTCTTCCCTCAACCCGAATAAAAATTTGGAGAAAATGGATACTTTTTCTGTCGGAATCATAACCATGTCTGCATCAACAGCTTTTGCAAGTTCAATAATGTCTTCTGCCTTATTTTTTTTCTTATCGTGCGTGATAAAATTCACCTTGATCTTTTGGTCTTCCATCGCTTTTGTCATCACTTTAAAGTTAGCAGCAAGCAGTTTTTCCTTTTCAGTATCCTTGCCCGACGGGGTGATAATGTGCATGGTAGCATCAGGATAATATTGACTGAAAAAGACAACGCGTCGTAATTTATCATCATGTTGTTGCAGAAAGTTGATCGGGAAAACGATATTTTTCAGCGTATCGGTTTTGGGTGCGTCCTGAATGACGACAAAAGAGATGAGCGTATCTGACAGAATTTTGATGGTACGAATACCGGTATAATGTTTGATACCTTCGACTCCACTGTGTTTCAAAATCACCAATAAGGGATTCAGTTCCTCTGCAACGTTTTTAACGGTGGAATAGGGACGTGTACCCTTGCGAACCAAGATTTCAGGCGTAACTTGATATTTTTCATTACATTCTTCAACAATAAAATGCAATTTCTTTTCAGTTGCCGAAATATCTTTCTCTCTGGTAGCAACGTGCAGAATCAGTAGTTGTTTATCCATGACTTTTGCCAAAAAAGCCCCATGCTCCAATGCATGGTAAGCCTTTGGCGTAAAATCAAAGGGAACGATGATTAAATTTTTAGACGTTTGCATAATTACTTTTAATTTTTGTTAAAATTTCAAAAAACAAAGGTAGCGTATTTTTCTTTCACAAAAAAGAAAAAAGATAAAAAGGAGCAAAAAAAAGTATTTATCTATCCAAGGATTCTTTTTTCTACGCATCTTTCAAATTTTTCATGCCTGAAAAATATCTGATTCGTAGGCTTTTATGATAACTGTATCTTTACTGTATTTAACTGTATCTGCTCAAAAACAACCTATTTAAATTGTTGATTATATGCGAATTAAAAAACAGTCGGGGTGAAAAGACTCGAACTTTCGACCCCTTGCACCCCATGCAAGTGCGCTAGCCAACTGCGCCACACCCCGATTGTTAAAAAAACGCTGCAAAGATACTGCCTAATTGTGAAACTCCAAACTTTTTGTGAAAAAAAATCTAAGCGCCCCATCCGTCGCGGTCGAGACTGCGGTATTGGATGGCTTCCGATAGATGATGAACTTGTATGTTTTCAGAGGCTTCCATGTCGGCAATGGTGCGCGATACTTTGAGAATACGGTCGTAGGCACGCGCCGACAAGCCCAATTTCTGCATGGCTATCTTCATGATATTTTGTCCTGCGGCGTCGATTCTGCAATATTTCTGCAACATTTTGGATGTCATTTGGGCATTGCAGTGGATGCCCACACTATCGGCGAAACGCTGTTTTTGAATATTGCGTGCTGCCATCACCCTTTCGCGAATCACTTTGCTTGGCTCTGCCGTCCGTTGTTCGGAAAGTTTGTCGAAAGGAACGGGCACTACCTCGATGTGAATATCTATGCGGTCGAGCAATGGACCGGAGATGCGATTCAGGTATTTCTGCACCATCCCGGGCGCACACATGCATTTTTTTTCGGGATGGTTATAAAATCCGCATGGACAGGGATTCATAGATGCCACCAACATAAAACTTGCAGGATATTCCACCGCAAAACGAGCGCGAGATATGGTAATTACGCGGTCTTCCAACGGTTGACGCATCACTTCGAGAACGGTACGCTTAAATTCGGGCAATTCATCCAGAAAAAGCACGCCATTGTGTGCCAATGAAATCTCTCCCGGTTGTGGAAAGGAACCTCCGCCTACCAAAGCGACATCGCTAATGGTGTGATGCGGCGAGCGAAAAGGACGTTTGGTGACAAGGGCTGTCTCTTTGTTGGTTTTTCCTGCCACCGAATGTATTTTAGTGGTTTCCAGTGCTTCTTCGATGGTTAGCGGCGGCAATATACTGGGTAATCTCTTGGACAGCATCGTTTTACCGGCTCCGGGAGGACCTATCAGGATGATGTTGTGTCCGCCTGCTGCCGCGATTTCCATGGCGCGTTTCACATTTTCCTGCCCTTTTACATCCGAAAAATCACTTTCGTAGATGCTGTGGTTCAGAAATTCTCTGTCAATATCAATTTTTACCGGTTCTAATGAGCCGTTGTCGTCCAACAGGTCAATCACTTCTTTGATATTGCTTGCGCCATACACGGTAATGCCATCCACAATGGCGGCTTCGCGTGCATTGTGCACAGGCAATATGCAGGTGGTAAAACCTTCCGCCCGTGCCTGCAATGCGATAGGCAAGGCGCCTTTGATGGGCTGTATGGTGCCATCGAGCGACAGTTCGCCCATGATGACGCATCGTTCCAACTGGTCACCTTTGATTTGTTCCGATGCTGCAAGTATTCCGATGGCTAAGGGCAGATCATAAGCCGAGCCTTCCTTGCGTATATCGGCAGGCGCCATGTTGATGACCACCTTTTTCCCAGGTATCTTGTAGCCGTGTATCTGCAAAGCCGAGTCAATGCGTTGCTGGCTTTCCTTGACAGCGCTGTCGGGCAGTCCCACCAACAGAAAATTGACCCCCTTGCTCACGTTCACCTCTATGGTGATGGTCTTAGCCTGTATGCCGTAAACGGCGCTTCCGAAAACTTTTACCAGCATTATTTTAACAATTCAGCCAATTTTTCATCCAATTCTTTGGGATGAATGCCCTTTTCAATGATTTTACCGTCCTTATCCAATAATATGGCATAAGGAATAGATGTTATCGAATACAATTTTGCGGCTTTGCTGTCCCAAAATTGTAAATCGGACAGGTGATGCCACGTGAGTTGATCGTCGGCGATGGCTTTTGTCCAATCGCTTTTGTTCTTATCCAACGAAACACCCACAATATCAAAGCCTTTGTCCTTATATTTGCGGTATATTTCCACCAATTGGGGATTGGCTATGCGACAGGGGCGACACCACGATGCCCAAAAATCAATCAAAAGATAAGTGCCTTTTCCGGCATAGTCGGACAGTGTGGCGGGTGTATTTTCAGGTGTATTCATTTCAAAATCAGTAAATAACTGACCTTTTACTGTATTTTTAGTGGCAGACAGTTTCTTTTTTGTCATTTGTACCCATTGCGAGGGATGATTTTCATCAAAGCCCGCAATAATATCAGCAACATCGTCCAAATCACCAACATACGATAATGTATTTTCAATGATAAATGCAGAGAGAACATTATCAGGATGTTGCTTCACAAATTCCATCATACGCTGATTGCGTAACTGGTCGATTTGTTGCATCTGCGCCACAACCGCCTCCAACTTGCTTTCCACGGAATCTATTTTTGCCTTGCTGCCTTCTGCCAATTGCCTTTCCAATTGTAACGACATATATTCATCATTCAGATTCTTAACAGGTTCACTGAATTCATTATTCAACATATTGTTAAATTCGAGAAATAAGTCTTGTTCTTTGGAACCGGTCACCACAGAAGCGCTGAAGTCTTCGGCTACGTCAATGGTGATGACTGAGTTTTCGATAAAAAACTGCACAGGACCGGTTTTGCCAACATACAACAAGCAAAAATCGGGACATTTCACGGTGCCTTTTAACTGGAATTTTCCGTTTTTCACTACTGCGCTGTCAAAAACTACGGGCGTAAGTTCCTGATAACTTTTCAAATATACCGTTTGTGCATCAGCGTTGTCAACGGTACCCTTAATGAGGTATCCCGTGTGACTGGAACAGGCATACAGCAAGCATAATCCTACTAAAATACAGATATTCTGTTTCATTGTGATTAAAATTTATTTACCGCAAAAGTATTTAAAAAAATCAATACCAATGAAAAAAAAGATCAATATGAAAAAAATATTTGCACTGAATGAATAAAAGAGTTACCTTTACAACAGATTTAGGAGGAGGGTTAAAAGCCCTAACTGTTTTACGCTATGTGTATTACAGATAAATTCAAATATAGATTCAGTATGAAAGCAGTTTGTCAAGTGAATGACTTTCTAAAAGGGTTGAAGCCGGAATACAGCAAAAAAATCGCCTCGTCAGGCAAACGAGTGATGTTTCTGCTGGATGAGAAAAATTTTACGCCCAATGTATCCATTGAGTTGGACTGTGGGATTGTTAAAAAAATTCTGGATATGTTGGTTGATAATTCGGTCAAATACACCGATAAAGGTTATATCAAAATCGGGTATAAAATCTTGGATAATAGCATGATGCAGTTTTTTGTTGAAGATACGGGCATCGGGTTTGACGCTGCGACATTAACCACAATCAATGACCAACTGTTGAATGTGACAGACGATGGAGACAGTGCGCAAAATATAGTTGACGCCGCTAAATTAGCCCACTCCATTGATGCTAAAATACAAATTGATTCGCAGAAAGATATGGGAACAACGACCTGTCTAAGCATTCATATACAAATTGTTGTGACAAACGACAGCAATGACAGCGCCGCAGGCTCTTCACAAAGCACAACATCGTCAGAACCGTCAAAAGCCAAAAGAAATCCCACCGCTGATTTATGGAAAGACAGAACCATTCTGATTGCTGAGGATGAAGAGGTGAATTATATGTTTTTGGAAGTGTTGTTTGAAGATACCGGAGCAACCCTTATTCACGCTTCCGACGGGCAGCAGGCTGTTGATCTGGCTAAGGAACATCCCGAAGTTGAGTTGATTCTGATGGATATAAAAATGCCCAATGTGAACGGTTTGGAGGCAACGAAAGCCATCAAAGCCTTCCGCCCGCAAATCCCTATCATCGCTCAAACCGCCTACGCCATGCAGGATGACGAATACAAAGCCCTGCAAGCCGGTTGCAACGAATACATTTCCAAACCGATTGATGCCAACAAATTAATGGGGCTGGTGAAGAAATACCTCCACACTTAAGGTCTTTCCAACTATGACTGAATATACTTTACCCGGTTGGAAAGCCAATTTATTCGGTCTGTTTTTCCTGTTACCCTCCGTATTGTTGTACGGGTTACCGTTTTACCTGATTTGGCAAGGGGATACTTCGTATTTTTTTTCCGACAAAAGCAGAACATTGATTCACTTTGCTGTTGACAACAAATGGTGGTGTTTGCTGATTATTTTGTTCAGTATAGCGTTGCATGAGTTGATTCATGGCATCTGTATGGCATCTTTGGCTCCAAATGGCTGGAAATCCGTGTCGTTTGGCTTCAACCTGAAAGCGATGGCGCCATTTGCACACTGCAAAGATTCTCTGACTCCCCTCTCATACCGGATATGCCTGATAATGCCTGCGGCTGTTTTGGGCGACATACCGGTGATCATCGCCTGGTGTACCGGCAATATCCTGTGGCTGCTGTATGGCATCCTTTTCCTGTGGGCTGCTGCCGGCGATATCATTATTATATACATGAGTCGCAACATTCATACCGGTTTACTGCAAGACCACCCCGATAAAATCGGGTTCATCCATTTACCGGAAATCATAACGCCTTTGTAAACATGGGAGTCATCAAGAAATTAGCTGGGCAGACAGTCATTTACGGGCTTTGCAGCATGGTACCGCGGTTTCTGAATTATCTGTTAGTGCCGCTGCACACACAGGTATTCCAATCTGCCGCGTATGGTGTGAACACCGAATGGTACACCTATGTCACCTTTCTGATTATTTTGCTCACATACGGCTTGGAAACAGGCTTTTTTCGTTTCTCGCAACATAACGACAAAAAGGCGGTCTATGGTACCACCTTTCTGAGCATCGTTGTCACATCGGCGTTGTTCATTATTGGTGTGACGGTGTTTGTGAACCCCTTGTCGGAATGGATGAATTACGCCGACCATCGCGAATATCTGCTGTGGTTTGGCTGGATTCTCGGATTGGATGCACTCTCTGCCATTCCCTTCGCACGTTTCAGAATAGACAACCGCCCTTTGCGTTTCGCTTTCTACAAACTGACGAATGTCGGCATCAATATCCTTTTCAACCTGTTTTTTCTGTGGTTCTGTCCGCGTTTTTCGCATTGGGAGTGGGTGCAGAATGTATATCACGCGGAAATCGGCGTGGGATACATCTTCCTGTCGAACCTGATTGCATCGGGCATCACTATTTTACTGCTCCTGCCGGAAATTTTCCGCAGCAAAATCCGCTTCGACTTTGGCTTGTGGAAGCGCATCATCGCCTATTCCTTGCCCTTGATGGCAGCGGGCTTGGCAGGCAACATCAACGAAGCCATTGACCGCGTATTGCTGAAATACCGGCTTCCAGACAGTTCGCTGCCAATGGAACAACTGGGTATTTACGGCGCTAATATCAAAATAGCCGTGCTGATGACGCTTTTCATCCAAATGTTCCGCTATGCCGCCGAGCCGTTCTTTTTCAACAACGAAAAGGAAAAAGGCTCGCGACAAACCATCGCCGACGTGATGAAATATTTTGTGATTTTTTGCCTCATCATTTTCCTCGGCATCACCTGCTACATCGACCTTGTCAAACATTTCCTGCGTTCCGAAGAGTATTGGGCAGGATTAGACATTGTGCCGGTCATGCTGCTTGCCAATATGTGTCTGGGCATTTATTTCAACCTCTCAATATGGTTCAAACTGAGCAACCAAACATGGTATGGCTTGCTGATAGCAGCAGCAGGCGCCGGTATCAGCATAGCAGGTAACTGGTTGCTGATTCCGCTCTGGGGCTACCACGCCTCGGCTTGGATGCACCTGATTTGCTACACGGTCATGATTGCAGTCACGTGGCGGCTCGGAAAAACGCATTATCCCATTCCCTACGACCTGCGAAAAATCTTCCTTTACACCGCATTAGCCGTCGGGTTGTTCTTGCTTGCCACTTTTACCCCGTTAGAAAATGTGCTTGTCAATCTTTTGAAAAATACGGTCATCTTGGCGTTGTTTGTATTTTACATTGAACGGAAAGAACATCTGTTGAAACAAATACAGGGAAAATGAAATTACGAATTACGAATTACGAATTACATGCCGGTTGGCTGGTCGTTATGCTGCTGCTGGCTGCATGCAAATCTTTGCGTCCGACTGTGACAGAACCTTCCTACCGCATGGCAGAGAAACCGCAGACAGCCGAACTGACAGCCAAAAACGAAATGCCTGCTGTCCCGAAAGCGTCCAAGCCTTCCACGGCAGTGAAACCTGAAGCAACAGCAACGAACAGAGCGAGCGCATATCCGGCTATGGAATATTACGGCGACAGTTGGAATACGGAACACGTCAGGCTGAACGCATCTGCAATGCCAACAGGAACGACTACTTTGAACGTGGGCAATGATCCATTCGTTATGCCGGCGTGCGGAAAAGTCAATTCGGAATTTGGACCGCGCGGCAGGTCAATGCACACCGGCATCGACATCAAAGTGGAAATGGACGAGCCTGTATATTGCGCTTTCGCCGGAATGGTGCGGATGGCTAAAGTTTACGGCGCTTACGGCAAGGTGGTCGTAGTGCGGCACAGCAACGGATTGGAAACGACATACAGCCATCTCAACAGCATAGCAGTCAGCGTCAACCAACGGCTCAATGCAGGAGATTTGATTGGCGGCGGCGGGCGGACAGGCAATGCCTCCGGCGTGCACCTGCATTTTGAAACACGATTCAAGGGCGAACCGTTCAATCCCCGCCTGCTGATTGACTTTGAAAATTGCCGCATCCAATCGCCCACGCTCGTGCTCGGTGAAAACAGTTACAAACTTTTCGGAAAAACAATGACAGCAGGCGTTCAACCTGCCAAAACCGCGCAAACCGCACCCGTCGGGACAAGTGCAGCCCCGCCCGCCGTGCACACCGTCCAACAGGGCGATACCCTGTACAGTTTAGCCCGCCGCTACGGCACCACAGTGGATGCCCTGCGCAAACTCAACGGACTGAATGGAAACTCCATCCTCAAAATCGGGCAGAAATTGAAGTTGCGGTAACTCCTACATCCCGCGATTGCTCTTCCCCAACCAGATTTTCAATGTTCCGCCCTTTGCCATATCCTGATAGTTGATAAAGGTATGCGGATAGGGTTTCCCGTTGAGTTCAAGGGACTGTATATAAATATTTTCCGCTGAATTATCTACTGTTTCGATGATGAATATTTTTCCTTTTTGCCCTACTTTCATCACTATTTTGTCGAACACCGGACTGGTGATTTCATAGCGCACATCGCCCGGACACACGGGATGAATCCCAGCTGCCGCCAGCACATACCAGGCAGACATCTGTCCCACGTCTTCGTTGCCCACCAAGCCTTCTACCTTGTTTTGGTAGGCGTGTTCGCAGATGAAACGGCTCCAGTACTGCGTCAGCCACGGAGCGCCTAATTTGTTGAACAGAAACGGCACATGGTGCACCGGTTCGTTGGCGTGGTTGTAATACGAGTTCCACAAGAGATTGGAAGGCGTTTTTGCAAAGAAATCGGTCAAGTCGGCAAGTACTTTCTCTCTTCCGCCCATAATTTCTACCATACCGTCAATATCGTGGGGCACAAACCAGCCCTGTTGATAAGGATTGGATTCCACGCTTCCGTAACCGTCTTTCAGCCGTCCTTCCGGGTACCATTCTACCCAACTCCCGTCCGCCTTTTTCGGGCGAAACCAGCCTTTCTCCGGGTCGAAAATATTTCGGTACGCCTGCCCGCGTGCCGTGTATTTGTGGTAGTCGGCTTTGTTCCCTGTTGCTTTTGCCAACTGCGCCATGCACCAGTCTGAATAGGCATATTCCAGGGTTTCGGAAATGCTGCCCGGCACGTATCCCAATGTGCCGTTTCCTTCCTTTTCGCAAGTGTTCAGCGCATATTGGTATGCCTTTTTCACGTCATAGCTCCTGATGCCCTTTGCGTAGGCTTCTGCCAATACCGCCACAGCCGGATTGCCGACCATACAGCCTGAGTAGGAATTGAGAAATTCCCAGCGTTCAAAATATCCCGTTCCGTTTTCTTCTGCCAAACTGATAAAAGAGTTGATTTCATCGTTGACCAATGCAGGATTGATAAGCGTTTGCAGGGGAAACTGGCTGCGGAACACATCCCAACCACTGAATATTGTGCGTTTGTTGAATTTTCCTGATTGGTGGGGTTTTCCATCGCCGCCGAAATAACGACCGTCTGCATCGGCAAACAGGCGAGGGTCAATCATAGTGTGGTACAGAGCGGTGTAGAATACCGTTTTTTGCTCGTCCGTTCCTCCCGACACTTTCATTTTGCCCAACGCTTTGTTCCACGCCTCTCTCGCGTTGGCGTGTGCCTTTTCAAAGTTGAGCATTTCCATTTCCTGATGAAAATTGTTTTCGGCACCCTCCATATCCACAAAGGAAATGCCTGCCTTCACATCAATAAATTCGTCCTTCTGAGTGGCGTATTCGGCAAAGAAACCGATATGTTTTCCTTCCCATTTGCTGGCATCGCGGATAATTTCGGCTTCTGCCACCCGCTGTTGATAGTTATCCTTGGTCACATCCCACAATTTACGTTGCCAGCCATCGGGTATATCGGCGTTCCAAAAGCCATAACTGTCAAACGGACGGCTAAACCTGACGTAGAAATATACGGTATAGTTGGGTTTTCCACTTCCGTTGCCCCAGCCGCCGCCTTCGGGTGTACATTTCATCCAGCCGCGTACTGTCCGTTGGTCTACCACTTGTGCGTATTGATACACCGAGGTTCCACCAACGCGACGCGCCAAATCTATCTGAATACGCGACTCTTCGTTTTGAGGAAAGGTGAAACGAAGGATACCTCCGCGTTGGACTGCGGTTGCTTCCGCCTTGATCTGGTAATCGGTCAGCAATACCGAATAATAACCGGCAGAGGCTTTTTCGCTTGCCTTGTCATATCCGGAACGGTAGCCTTTCGCTGTGTTGTCTGCCTTTCCCGCAGCGGTTTTCAATGCGCCGGTAGTCGGCATTACCAAGAGATTGCCCAAATCGCCATACCATCCGATGCCGCTCATCTGCGTAAAAGCAAAGCCCTCGATGGACGTATGCTCATAACTGTAACCCGGACCGTTGTCGCCTCCGGTGATGGTATTGGGACTAACCTGCACCATGCCAAAAGGAAACGCCGCACCCGGAAAGGTCTTGCCCAAACCGTGATGCGCTCCGGCGGCTTCAACATTGGTACTCGCCCCGATAAAGGGATTCACATAGTCCACCGCTTGCTTTTGCCCGAAAACAAAGCAAGACAGAAGGCTAAAAAGGCTTAAAAACAGTATATTTTTCATGTCATTTTAAAAGACAAATGTAGTAATAAAATTAAAATACAAAAAATGGATCTTAAACATTTTTTTTACATATATTTGCACCGATTATCTCCGTTGGAATTAATGGACTTCGTACCATATCGGGGTAGTCGCCTCTCAAAATGCAGTCAATTTTTAGAAGTCCTTAACAGAATAAAAGCATGAATAGATTATTTATTGGCAGTATTTTGTTCATTCTGCTGTCTGCCTGCCAATCCGGTGCGGAACAAAACCCGAACCTGTCTTTATGGTACCGGCAGCCGGCTGACGAATGGATGAAAGCCACGCCCGTGGGCAACGGACGACTGGGCGCTATGGTATTCGGTGGAATAGCAACGGAAAAACTGGCGTTGAACGAAGTAACGATGTGGTCGGGACAGCCGGATGAACCGCGGGAAACGAGAACCGACGGAAAAGAACGGCTGGCTGCCGTCAGAAAATTGTTTTTCGAAGGTAAGTATGAAGAAGGCAGCCGTATGGCGGAGCGTAATCTCATCGTTGAATCGCAGTCGTACGGGACGCACGTTCCCGTCGGCGACTTGATTCTATCCTTCGGGCACGATGAAGCAGCCGTCACCGGTTATAAACGCGAACTCGACCTGCGCGACGCCGTTACAAGGGTTTCGTACCAAATGGATGGCGTCAATTACCGGCGGGAATATTTTTGTTCCAATCCCGACAATGTGCTGGTGGTCAAATTATCAGCCGATAAGAAGAAAAAGTTGAGTTTCGACTTGGGATTGGCAATGATACGGCAGTCGGACAGCACAATCGTTGTTGCGAAAGACGGCCGTTTGGAATTTTCGGGCAAGGTATCTTTTCCGAAATTCGGCGCGGGAGGCGTCAACTTTGCAGGTTATATCCATGTTTCCACAGTGGGCGGAACCGTGCAGGCGGGTGATACGGCGCTGAGAATCAGCCAAGCCGACGAAGCGGTGGTAATGCTCGACATCCGCACTGATTACGACAATCCCGAATACCGGCATATTTGCCGCTCAACCCTCGATAAAGCCGCAGCCAAAGGATTTGAGCCGGTGAAAAAAGACCATATTGCCGATTACCGTCGGTTGTTCGACCGCGTGGATATTGCGCTCGGAAGCAGCGAAGCCGACAAGTTGCCGACCGATATACGCCAACAGCAAGTCAAATCGGGAAAAGAAGACCCGGGGCTTGATGCGCTCTTCTTCCAATACGGGCGTTATCTGCTGATTGCCTCTTCGCGGGAGGATTCGCCTCTGCCTTCGAACCTTCAGGGCATCTGGAACGACAACCTTGCCTGCAATATGGGTTGGACGTGCGACTACCATCTTGACATCAACACTCAGCAAAACTATTGGTTGTCGAATATCACCAACCTGCCTGAATGTAATGCGCCGCTGTTCCGCTACATCCGCTTTTTGTCCGAAAACGGCGCCCGGATGACGCAGGATATATACGGAAGCCCCGGATGGTCGGCAAACACCATCGTTAATGCGTGGGGATACACGGCGCCCGC
>JAITTD010000233.1 GCA_031287245.1 Bacteroidales bacterium | reverse complement strand
GCTATTTTTTGTTTTGGAAATGCAAAATCAGGCTTGCCGAAAAGTTTGTAATTCCTGCGCCAGCCTTTGATTTTATTCGCTTTGAAAAAAGCGATAAGTTTTAATTCGGTGGATTTGTTACGACTGCTTTTGACTTGTCGCATCACGTTACTACGCTGTTCTTTTGTGAAAACGTCAGCCATTATTCTGCGTATTCAAACTCTATTGCGCCTACGTGCCGTTTTATATTTTGTGCTTTATCGGCGTCATTAAGATATTCTCTTATACAGTTCCCTACAAATTTCGCCAAATTCACAGGTACGGCATTACCTATAATTTGTTCCAACTCAGTCTTGTTTCCAAGCCATTTAAACCCATCGGGGAAAGTTTGTATATAAGTTCGCTCTTTTGTAGTCAATGGTCTTACTTTGCTTAAATCATCAACAGGGTCGCCTTCATGTTTTTTATAGCCTTTGGGTATAGGTCTATTAACGCCTCTAATTGTAGGACTTGGCTCATAAATACTGAAAACGCCTCGCCTTGCATAACTACGCGGGTGTCTGTAATAATATTCGGTACCTAATGATTTGCCAAGATAATCAAAAATACTCATAGGTTTTTTTGCTTGATTTTTAGTAAGGTAATAATCCATAAAATGGTTTATTTCGCCTAATTTGCCAATAAGTATATACCTTTTTCTTGCCTGTGGAACTCCGCAATAGCTTGCATCCAACACAACTTCTGATAAACCATAACCTGCTTCGGCAAATATTTTTTTTGCTTGTTTCAGTTTTTGCGTTTTCAAAATGCGCTCAACATTTTCCATTACAAACCATTCAGGACGCACACGACTTACAATTTCCGCATAATTCACAGTTAAATCGCCTCGTCCGTTATCTTCATTGCGTTTGCCCGCGCTTGAAAAGTCTTGGCAAGGTGGTCCGCCCATAATCATATCCGGCTCTAATGATGAAAACAAAGAATAGTCTGTAATTTGTGATAAGTCTTTTTCAAACACAGGATGGTTAAAATTGGCCCGGTAAATATCAATAGCAGGCTTCCAATTTTCAAAAGCGCCGACTATTTCAATTCCTGCTTTTTGAAAACCTAATGATAAGCCTCCGCAACCTGCAAATAGATCAATCGCTTTCATTCTTAGTTAAATAATTCTGGCGTGTTAAAAATAATTGCATCAAATCGTCTTTCGGGACTTAATAAATTTTGACCTCCACCCAAAATAATTTCTTTAATTTCGCTTGCTTTTATTCGGGGTTTTGTCAATTCGGGACACTTCATGAACTGATGTGTTACAATTCCACTCGCAGAAAACGCTTTGTCGTTCAATGTATTGTATGAATAATCATCAATAATTTGTTTTGGATAAAACTGTCCTGTTTTGGAAAAATCGTACAGCATTTTGAATAGCCAAACAAGTGTTCTTGCCTGTCGGGTAATCTTTGAAATTTGTTGATTGCGTAATTCCCTTGCAATGAGCTCTACAAAAGCAAAATTACTCCAAACAAATATATCAAGACAATTTTCAGACAATCTGGAAGATTTACCTTCTGTTTTCCAAACAGGTTGCATAATTATCGGCTCTTGCTTTGAATTATTATCTGTCAAAATTCTATCAAGGCTATCAATCATGTCTTTAATATGCGGTAAAACAATTTCGGGGTTTGCCCAATCGCGTAATTTGTCAAATTTAGTATCGAAGTATTGGCGTAATGAGAGATGTGATTTTTGATAAAGAGAAGCTATACTGCATGCTAAATATATAATTGTTGGCGGGCGAGTTACTATTTCAGTTCCAAATTGATTGTCAGATAAATCACAAGTAGAATTGTCCGGTAGAGCCGTGAGTTTGATTTCCATACCTTTCAAAGCAACGCCATCGCTACATCTTTGAGTAACTAAATCTATTCTTGGCAATTCGCCTATAACAAAACGTTCATAAGGGGTATAAACGCTTTCAAACGAGTAAAATAAATCTTCTGAATACGGGGAAATTCCAAATAATTTTTGAGTGGAAATGTTGTCGTATTTTATTTTCTGCTTTTTATCCAAAGTAAGATAAACGTTGGCAATACTTTTATGTTCCATATATGCAGCCAAAGCAACAGGAAATGAGGAATTAAATTGATTTTTTCCCCATGTGTCCTTTTGTTCAAAATCTCTGTTTGAATGCTTTATTCCAAATAAACTCGGTTTTATGATTTGACTTACCATAATTTTTTCTTTTAAATTACAAACGCAAAAGTACAACTTTTATTTTAGATAGCAACATATTTGACTTCCGTTCCCTGCGCCCCGAATGTTTTTTTGCAAATAAAAAAAATCATCCTACCTTTGCGCCTTCAAATATTGAACCCTTTAATGTATGGAGGGACTTATTATGCTGGAATATAACATATAATTCATTTGATTGGCATCAGGTATTTGCCTGAAAGTTGATTTTGCACCGCAACCAAACGGTGCAGAAATAGTGCGTTGCTGTATCGGCACACAAAGCCAATCAACCCCATTTTTAGTATTATTTTTTACGGAAGAATTGTGTATTTTCAATTCTCCATTTCAATTTTCAATTGATTTTGTATGTTATTTAATTTGCAGTCAGCACGACAAAAAAAACGGAAAGTGCGGGAAGACCGCGACAAACACCTGTTGGCGCAGAAGCGCGAAATGCAGCAAGTGTGCAGGCTCATCTGGAATTTGGGCTACGAAGACCTTGCAGTGCCTTATCAACGAGGCTGGAAACGCAGTTTCGTGTTGCGTGATGATGTAGCGCAAAGCGCTCTCGCAGCCTTCTTTGCCGGGATTCTTGCGAAAATAAATGTGCAACAGTACAGTTCTCGCAAGGATTTCAAGAAAAAACGCCGGAGAAGAGGGAAGTCGGGATACATCGTACGCGAACAGCACCTGAGAACGCTTGAATGGTGGGAGTTCCAAAAAATGAACTTCACCGAAGAGGAAGTTGCATGGTTTCAGGAGGAAGAGTATTTTGTTCGCAAACACCAGCAAATACGGTATGTATTTCGCGAACCGTGGCGTTTCGTCCTGAAAACCGAGCCGAACATGGTGACCAAGCATCGCCGGATAGATATGAACCTTGAACGCCGCAAGCAAGAACTGGATTGTATTTACTGTTATCCTGCAAGGGCGCGGCTCGACTGGCTGTCGGGAGGCTCGTACAAGTGGAAGATGAAACAGTTTCCCGAAAATCCGTTTAAAAACAAATCGTTCAACCAAGTCATCGGGGAATTCATTTCCCAAGACATTAAAATGGAGTTATTTTTATGAATTTAGTGATACGAACAAAAGATTTAAGTCAAATCGGCTACCACAACAATGTGGCTCGAAGCCTTGCCACAGCCGCCGTCAGCAAACATCGCAAACATGGCGTCAAGCAGGAAGTGCTCAACGAGTTGACCTCTGTCATCCGCAACCCGCAGGACTATGCCGGACATGAAGTCTGGGGACAACTCTCGGAGTATTTTTGCCCGCAGGAAACATCGCCAGTTGGCAAAACTTACGAATTGCGCGAACCGCAGGGTTTCAAATGCTATGGCGGAAAATATATCGAAACTTCCGCTCGCCAGCAGATGGAATTGGCTATGCGCCTGCCCGTCAGTGTGCAGGGTGCGCTCATGCCCGATGCACACGCCGGTTACGGATTGCCCATCGGCGGTGTGTTGGCGGTGGACAACGCGGTGATTCCGTATGCTGTGGGTGTGGACATCGGTTGCCGCATGGCGTTGTCTGTTTTCGGCGAAAACCCCGCACACCTGCAACGTTACGCGCATCAGACAAAGGAGGCGTTGCACACGTTCACTCATTTCGGCATGGACGGCGGATTGGGATTTCCGCAGGAACACGAGGTACTCGACCGCGCTGAATTTCGCGAGATACCATTCCTAAAAGCCCTTCACGGGAAAGCCATCCGACAGTTGGGCAGTTCAGGTGGCGGCAATCACTTTGTGGAGTTCGGCGAGTTGGAACTCTTTACCGACAATGTAGTCGGTTTGCCTGCGGGTGCGTACATGGCACTGCTGTCACACTCCGGCTCGCGGGGATTGGGCGCTGAAATAGCCCGCCATTTCAGCACAATAGCCCGCGAACGCTGCCGGCTTCCGCGCGAGGCACAACATTTTGCGTGGTTCGACATGGCTACCGCCGAAGGACAGGAATACTGGCAGTGTATGACGCTGGCAGGCGCTTACGCAGAGGCTTGCCACGAGCGGATACACGCCAATCTCGCCAAAGCGCTGGGTATTCGCAGCATCGCCACGGTGAGCCATCACCACAACTTTGCGTGGAAGGAAACTTTGCCCGATGGACGTGAGGTGATTGTTCACCGCAAGGGCGCTACACCTGCACACATCGGCGAGGCAGGCATCATACCCGGCAGCATGAGCACTGCCGGTTACGTAGTGTGCGGACGCGGACTGCCGGATGCCTTGTTTTCGGCGTCGCATGGAGCAGGGCGCGCCATGTCGCGACAGAAAGCCAAGGAAAACTTTACACGTTCCATGATGAACAAAATGCTGACTGTTGCAGGCGTTACACTCATCGGCGGAACGGTGGAAGAGGCATCATTGGCATATAAAAACATCGACCGCGTGATGGAAGCGCAAAAAACACTGGTAGATATTCATGGACGTTTCATGCCGCGAATAGTCAGAATGAACAAAGAATAAACAAAGTAATCATGATGAAAATATATCTTCAAATCACCTCAGGTCGCGGACCGGAGGAATGTTGCAGGGTGGTCGCCAAGGTGACCGAACTGATGTTGAAAGAGGCACGGGAGCAAGGCATCGTAGCCGAAGTAGTCGATCGTGAAGAGGGTACATTGAACCGTACGCTGCTTTCGGCGGTGGTGGCGCTGTCGGGTACGAATGTTGAGACGTTTGCCCGCTCGTGGGAAGGCGTGATACAATGGATTGCGCAAAGCCCTTACCGGAAGTACCACCGACGCAAAAACTGGTTTGTGGGTGTGCAGCGCTTGGCGATACCGGAAACGCCTGATTGGAACGAGCGCGACATTCAGTATCAAACACTGAAAGCCTCCGGTCCGGGCGGTCAACACGTCAACAAGACCGAAACGGCTGTCCGTGCCATACACCTGCCATCGGGCATCTGCGTCACCGCGTCCGACAGTCGTTCGCAACTGCAAAACAAGCATTTGGCAACAGAGCGGCTGCTCATGCGGCTGGCAGCATGGAAACAAACGCTGGCATTGGATGCGATACAAACGAACTGGCAAAATCACAATGAATTGCAGCGCGGCAATCCGGTAAGAGTAATTAAAATGGGACTGGAGTAATCATTCCGACAAATAGTTCGCCGTCAATGATTCCTGACTTTGGCAATTTTCTTTTGAGGTGATGGCTTCTGTCAGCGTCTGATAAATTCTTGTCCGCAGGTTCGACGTCACTAATTTGTTGTTGCCGGCGTCGGGGCACACGCGGTTGGACAGGAAGATGAACAGCAGTCCGCTGTTGGGGTCCATCCACACGCAGGTACCAGTAAAGCCGCTGTGACCAAAACTTTCGGGCGAGGCGCTTTTTGCTGCCGGCGAGGGTTTATGCGGGTCAGGTTCGGGCTTGTCAAAACCTATTCCGCGGCGGTTGCCCTGCCGACAGAATGGGCATTCGGTAAATTCCTCCATGGTGCGCTCTTCCAAAAAGCGTTCGCCGCCGTAAACACCCTTGTTCAGGTACATCTGCATCAGTTTTGCCAAATCGCCAGCGTTACTGTACAATCCGGCATGACCGCTCACCCCGCCCATCAGCGAGGCGTTCTCATCGTGCACGTATCCTTGCAGCCACTGATTGCGGAAGATAGTGTCGTTGGCTGTCGGAATCACTCTGCCTGTTGGGAAACGCTCTAACGGACGGTAACCTAAGGTAGTAGCCCCCAGTCGCCGGTAGAAATTGCGTGCCGCAAACTCGTCCAATCCCACACCCGACTTTTGTTCAACCAGTTCGGTGAGCAGGATAAAGCCGAGATCGCTGTACAGATACTGTTTTTTCGGCAACAGGGGCGTTTGTTTGATTCGTTTGAAGATGGTATCGCGATAACTGTCCATCACAAACAAGCCTTCTGCCGCCTTGAAATGGTGCAAACTGTCAGCCGAAGCGGTGAAATAGCCGTCTTTGTACTTCCGCCGGTTGTTCAGCCATGAATGTGCCGATAAACGAATAGGGTGTTGGTTGTCTTTTGTCCGGGAAATCAGGGTTTCGGCAGTGTCTGTCGCCTGCATCACGTTCATATAAAAGGGAATGAAGGCGGGCATCTTCGCCTGATGCGTCAGTAAGTCCATCAGCGTTATCCTGCCTGCCTCGGATTTTTCCGGAAAGGGCAGGTGCTTTTCCAGATGGTCGCGCAGTTTGATTTCATCGTTGTCAAGTAGCAGCATCACTGCCGGCAGGGCAGCAGACACCTTTGTCACCGAAGCCAAATCATAGATGTGTTCGGCGCGGACAGGCTCAGCGCGGTCGTAGCGGGTGTTGCCATATTCGCGCTGGAAAAAGACGATGCCGTTGCGGGCGGCAAGAATCTGGCATCCTGGCATGACGCCGCTGTCAATGGCGTTGACCACCATGGTGTCGATGGATAGCAGACGGCGAGAAGCAATGCCTGCCTCTTCGGGAATGGAATACCGCAGTCGCAAGCCGCCCGCAGTCGTTATTCCGCTAAGGCGTTGATGGATCGAATCAACCGAAACCGGCAAACTGCCTTTTGCACCAATGCCACCATAGAGCAATTGCGCCGTATAGTCCTGCGCCAAAGGCGAATCTTGATAAGCCACCACGATTCCCTTCATTTTGTCGCGATTTTCAAAATTCGACAAGGCGTAAGGCGGTGCAAACAAGCAAAGCACCACGTCTGTTTTTTCTGACAATCTGTCCACAAAGGAAAAAACACGCGGGGCAATCCCACTATACCGGTCAACATGGTATTTGGTGTTGTGGATGCCGACAATCACCCGTGTGCAAGCGCTTAAGGTTTCTGCCAGTTGCTTTTCCTGCACGGCAGTGGTTTTTTCATCCAGAAAATAATAATCCAATTCCTCGTATTTCTTGATGCTCATCAGAAAATGCGACGGCAAAGATTGTCCTGTTATCAAAACGGCAGTTTTTGCGCTGTCGAGATGCGTTAACGGCAGGATATGATTGATGTTTTGCACCACAGTGAGCGATGCGGCAACCAATTGACGATTCAGCAGATTGGCTTCGGGACGGTTGACAAAGGCTTGCAATCCGGCGGTTTTCACCGGTTGGCAATTGGTTAATCCGCACCATTGCTTGGCTGCCAGTATTCTTCGGCACGAAAGTTCAATCTGTTTGTCACTGATGCGTCCGCTGTCCACTGCGGCTTTGATGGCGGCAATGGCGCGGGGCACGTCATTGGGCATCAGCAGCACATCGGCGCCTGCCGCGAGCGCTTTCACTTCTACTTCGCCCGAAGGGAAGAATTTTGCAACGCCGCGCATATTCAGAGCATCAGTGTATATCAGCCCCTGAAAGTGCAGTGAGTCGCGCAAAATATCGCACATCACCCTGCGTGAAAGTGACGATGCAAGGTTTTTAGCAGAGTCCAGCGACGGAACGCTCAAATGACCAGCCAGCACCCCTGTAAGCCCTTGCAGCATCAAACGTTTGTAGGGTTCCCATTCCAAGTTGTTGAGCGCCTCGTAAGTATCGGTAATGACCGGAAGCGCCTGATGCGAATCCTCTGTGGTGTTGCCGTGACCGGGGAAATGTTTTGCTGCCGTGAGGATTCGCTTTTCCTGCAAGCCTTTCATATAAAGACTGCTGCGGCGGCTCACTTCTGCGCTGTTTTCACCGAAAGAGCGGATGCCGATAACCGGATTGGCAGGCTGGTTGTTGATGTCCACCACAGGCGCAAAATTCAGATGTACACCCATTCTTTTGAGTTGTATCCCTGTCTCTTGCCCCATTTTGTATATCAAATCCACGTCCTGTATGGCGCCTAAGGGCATTTGTCGCGGAAACGCGATGCAACTGTCCAAGCGCATACCTAAGCCCCATTCAGCGTCCATGGCGATGAGCAGCGGCGTTTGTGATATATTCTGGTAATGGTTGGTCAGTTGCGCCTGTCGCAGCGGTCCGCCTTGAAAAAACACCAATCCGCCAATGTGATATTGCGAAATATAGTCTGAAATGCGGTCAACGTGTTTCTGGTCTTTGTTGGAATACGCCGCCACCATCAGCAATTGCCCGATGCGTTGCTCGAAAGTGAGGCTGTTGAAGACAGAATCCACCCAAGGGCTGTGAAGATGGTCGAAAGGGAAGTCATCGGACGCAGGTGGCGGTTTGGAAAAAGCGGTCAACAGGAAAAACAGGAGAATAATTGACAATGGACAGTTGACAATGGACCATTTTTCACGATAAAGAGTAATGTATCTATTCACCATCTTTTTGATAGCATTTGTCAATAAAATTGAGCAGCACTCCGGCTGATTTTTCAGGCTCTTCGATGTAGCCTGAATGACCGGAATGTTCCAGAACAACGGTTTCCGAATGGGGAAAGGAAGCGGCAAGGGGAAGTAAGGGTTCGAGGCTGATGTAGGAATCATATTTGCCAAGCAGGAAAAGGATGGGCAAACTGTTTTCCCTCAATAAAGCCTGTCGGTCGGGGCGGTCGCGCATCCCGCGAAGGATGGCAGTCACGCCATCTGGGGGCGACAGCAGGGCAAGTTCCCGCGCAAAAGTTACCTTGTCGGCAAATTTCTCCAGATTGTTTTCGGCAAATCCGTTGGGGATGCTGAAATGGCAAATGAGGGACAGTTTTCCGTCGTTCACTAAGCGTATTTCCTTGTCCCGTGCTGCTTTCTTCTTTGCATCATCTGCCAAAGGCGAGGAATGAAAGAGGCAAATGCCCGCCAATCGCTTGGGGAAGTTTGCCAGATAAGCCAGTGATACGTAACCACCCATCGAATGTCCCACCAGTACGCAACGGGAAATATTCAAATCCTGCAACACCGCTTCCACCGCCTCTGCTATCATGTCCATGCTGTGAGTATCATCCACCACACCGGATTGCCCGTGTCCGGGTACGTCCATTCTGATGACACGGTAGCAGGAAGTCAAACGGTCGCAGAAATCATCCCATATATCAAGCGTTTCGAGATAGCCGTGCAACAGCAATACTGCCTCGCCCGTGCCTTCATCGGAAACACGGATGGTACTGTTTCTAAAATGAACCTGCTTCATCATCCACATTCTATTTTGCGGCAAAGATACGAAATAATGGGTAATGGTGAATGGTTAAGGCACATTAGCAAAGATTTCATCTGCGATTTCTCGAAAGAGTGTCAACTGGGTTTTGTCGTACAGTTTGCTGAACTTTTCTGCATATTCTTGTGGAAATTGATTCCATAAATTTTTACCCGAAAGTTGATTCAATTGCCAGCAATAGGTGCCTTTTGGAAGTTTCTCCAACACAGAAAATATGGTTTCAAAGCGTTTGGGGGCTTCCCTTATCAGCAATAACCGGAAAATATCCACACTATCATTCGGGGCTACTTTTTTGGTCAAATCTGTCAATAAAGCGTTCAATTTTTTGTCTTTCTTTTCGAGGTGGTGAATGATTCGCAGCGCCATATTGTAGTCCCAATCCCATTTCAGTTTTCCGGCAAAGAAGGGATACAACTCGGAAGCCCAATGTTCATCCATCAGTTCGTCTTTAAATTTGACATTGAAATCATACCCACTGTCTTTTTTGACAGTGAAAGCATTGTACAGATAGCGAATGCTAATCAATTGGTGGGCGACCGGTTGATGAAACGTCTCAAAAAACTTTTTGGACGGGTATTGATCAATAGCCGCATACATATAATTGTTCCACAAAAGATAGTTCCAGTCTGTATTGGGGATGTTGTGTATGTGCTCTTCGTAAAATGCCAATTTTTTCGATGCTTCAAAGGTATTGATAATGTCGATAACGTTGTGGTACACGGATTGTACGCTGCTTGCCAAGGTTTTCTTTTGGGATGCAAGCCGATGAAAGGTTTTGTTTTTCAGCAGGTTGCTCAAGAAGACGGGGATAGAATCGTCCGCCTTATTTTTCAGGGCTGTCATCTGTATTTCAAAGAGGTTCAATTTTTCCAACAACAGTTTTTCATCTGCAGAAGCATCCATTTCGAGAAATGCGTTGAGCGCTTCGGCGACCTGCTCAAATATCTCTTTAAAGAAAAGCGAAGTATGGGTGCTTCCCAAAACATTGGCAATGGCGGAGAGATTGCCTGGTTTGCTCTTGTTTTTGGCAAACAGCGCCGTTAATTTCTCCATACCGGTTTTCGTATTCAGCCGTGCCAGCGCATTGAATGCCGATTCGCGCACCAATTTATTTTTGTCATCGGCAAGTTTGAGGAAGAGCGGCTCGTTGGCGGGGTCGGCGCTGAGGATGGTTATTGTCTCGGCTTGAAGCGCGGGAAGTGATTCCGACAGGATTTTTTCCGTCATAGCAGGCATCAAATCGGGACGAAATTTTGACAGAAGACGTAGCCTGCGCACATGATCGGTGCGGTCTTCATAGCGAAAATTTTGCAGCAGGAACGGCACAACGGGTTCTCCAACCGTTGGGATGATGGTTTGTTCGACATATTGGCACAACTCCGCATATTTGTCGCTCAAAGCGGCGTCCAAATAGGGATAAGTGCGCGAATCCTTGAAAATATTTCGTTCCAGTGCGTCTTTCAGGATTTCCATTCTGCCGGAATTGCTGACGGTGAGCGCCTGTATCACCGGTTTCAGTTGCAGGTAGGAATATTCGGTACGAATATCGTCTATTTTGATGTTCGGCTTCTGTTCCTGTTCAGGGGCTTCGGCTTCTGTGGTTTCGCCCTGCGTGTACAGAACGGAATAGAGCAAGGTGGATAGAGCAGTCAATTTTTCGGACGACTGCTGTGAATCGGCTTTCAGCAAGTCGTCTATATCTGCTGCCAACTTGGTAAACACGGGCGCTTTCTCTCCAAGTCTTTGAAACACAGGAATGTGTTTCTGCAAACGGGGGTCGCCTTTGGCAAACTTGCTGCCTGCTATAAATAATCTGTTTATTTCTTGCTGCAGGTCATATAATGCTTGAAGTCTCATCTTTTATTATTGTTATATTGTTATATTATTTAGTACAGAAGTCGGATGATTTTTTCGGGGGTTACCAATGATATGGGCTGCGCTGAGAAAAGTCCGGTCTGCACGTCATTGTTAATCATTACGGTCAGTGCTAAACCTTTCGGTTGAGCGGGCAAGATGGCTTTGAGATGGGTGGCAGGTGAAAATGCTGTCGGGTCAATGTCAGCGAGTGTCAGCGTGTTGCCTTGCTCGTCCTCCACCACTAAGTTGTCGCCCTTTATATATGCCTTGTTCAACAGCAGCAATACCACAGGATGCTTGTCCATCAAGGGGTTTTTGATGGTTCCCTTCACCGACTTGATGGTTTCTGCATAATTTGCCGATGCATAAGCGATGATTCGTTGCAAGTCGGCAGGCGTGAGCGCACGTTGTGTGGTGTTTTCCGCTTCCCATCGCACACGCGGATTTTGGTCGCCCGGGTAGATGAACAATTCTTTCATCTGCAAAGCAGTGAACAGGCTGTCGTCTTCCTTGATGTATTTAGCCGCTTTGTAGGGTCTGTAATTTCGTGTTCGGTATATCTTTCCGGTTTTCAGGTTGATCCAAAAACCTTCATCCACAAATTCCTTGCGAGCCTGATCTTCGTAATTGTTGAAAGATAACTGCACAATTTCGCCGTTTTCCTCATACAATCCATTCTGCATCAGTTCGATAAGTTTCCAGATATATCCAATCTGTTCCTCAATGGCGGATGTCAACTCGGGAGGCGCCTCCGGATTTTCTTTCTTTTTGGCAAGATAGTCGGCGCTTTTTTTGAGCAATTCCGCGATATAGTTGATTTGGTTGATGACGCGCGTATATTCTTCGTTTTTCACCTCGGCACGTTCCAGCAGCAAGTCGTTGAATGCCGTCTGGATTCCGTTGATGTAATAATTGCCCAATTCCTTGATTTGCCCTTGAAGGGTGGCTTCAAATTTCTTGTCAATGGACGAAAGTCCTGTCAACACAATGTCGTTCAGCATTTTTTCGGCGATGGCGATACCTGATAGTTGAGCATCAATTTTTTTCACTACAGCCGCCTTGTTCACCTTCTTGGGCGCCTCTGCTTTCTCCTTGATACTTTCTTTTTCCTGCGTTTTCTTTTCTTGCTTTTTTTCAATTTTTTCCCGTTTGGAAAGGATGTCTTCAGGTATATCAGCCGCAGCGAACTTGTCGGCTTGCTGCACATAGGCATACAACAGCCCTACGGCGTGTTTGCAGGGAAACTGGCGGCTGGGACAACTGCATCTTCCAACAGGATTGCCCTCATTCGAGAAGTCAAACGATGTGGAATACGGTTTTTTGCCGCTACCGGCGCACTCGCCCCAGATGACTGTTTTGTCCGCTGAAATTTTCAGGTTTGCAAACTTGCCTTGCCGCACCAAATCCCGCCCATTTTTGGCAGCATCCGCATTGGGCGCTATGTTTTCTATTTGTTGTTGTGTGATGTCCATATTTCAAATTTCTATTATTCAGTTATTCTTTTTTCTCAAATCGTGATAAATCCAATCCTTTCAGCGCCGCTTCCACCAATTCGGGCAAACGGTCGGGGGTGCAAGCGAAGCAGGCTATCCCTAACTTGCTTATTTCTTTAGCCAGATTGACATCGTAATCGGGTTTTCCGCTGTCCGACAGCGCCAACAGGGTAATCACCTTGATGCCTTCGTCGTGCATTTCGCCCAAACGTCTCAGCAATCCTTTGCGCACACCGCCTTCGTAGAGGTCGGAGATAAGGATAAACATCGTCTTGCGCGGATTTTCCACCAATTCCCTGCAATAAGCCACCGACTTGTTAATATCCGTCCCGCCGCCCAGTTGCACTCCAAACAGCATATCAACGGGGTCGTTGCGACACAGTTCGGTGAGGTCGGTTACCTCCGTATCGAAGGCTACCACGTGCGTATCCAAGGCAGGCATACTGGCAAAAATGGAACCCATCACCGAGGAATAGATGATGGAATCGCACATAGAGCCACTTTGGTCAATATCCAAAATGACAGTCCAATCCTTCTGTTTGCGGGAGCGTTCGAAAAAATAAAACTTTTCGGGAATGATACGCTTGGTGGCGGTATCGTAATTTTTCAAGTTACGGCTAATGGTGCGTTTCCAGTCCGTTGCCGGAAAATTGCTGATGGGGGAGTGCTCCTTTTTGTTCAGCGCTCCCGTCACTGCGCGGCGAAGGTTTTGCTCCATTCGTTTCATTATTTCATCCACCACCGATTTGACTAACTGACGGGCTGTGTCCTTCGACTTTTCGGGGATTTGTCCTTTGAGCGCCATCAATGTGCCCACCATAGAAATGTCGGGTTGCACGTTTTTCAGCGTTTCGGGTTCAAACAGCAGTTTGGTCAATCCTTTCCGCTCTATGGCATCCGATTGTATCACGCTGACTACATCCTGCGGGAAAAACGTGCGCACATCGGTGAGCCATTTGGCGAGGTGGGGCATCGAACGTCCTTTGCCGCCTTGTTTGCCGCTTTGTTTGCCGCCTCCACTGCCATCGCCGTCATAAATAGCCGCCAATGCAGCATCCATAACGGATTCCTTTTCGCCCAGCGAAACGCCTTCAAAAGCGTTGGAATCGTTGCCTAAGATGAGGCGCCAGCGTGTCATATTTTGATTGTCTTGTGCCATCATCTATTTATTTAAAATTCAAATTCAAAATCGTTCAATTCGTTTAACTTTTCTGTTTCTTTTTCGGTCAATTCTTCTTGAAGAATTTCGGCAGTGGCTTCAGCTCCCGTTCCCCAAATATCGCCCAACAATTCGGCTATGCTGTTTTTCTGGTTCGGCTCAAACTCACCGAACGCACGGCGTAAAAACACTACTGAACGGAAAAACTCGTCGTCGTCCAACTGTTCCACGTATTTATCCAACTCGCGCCACAAGGGCACACGCGACAAAAGTGCGTAACGGTTGCGCCCCGACAGACCTTCGAACCAGCCGGCGCCCAAGTCAGCCGGCACACCCGGCGACAAACGGCGTGATACCTCGCGGGCGCAATCGTCTTCGGTAGCCAGATTGTGCTCTAACAATATTGAGAAGGCGATACCCGACAGTTTTGTGTTCAGGTCATCGCGCCAAGCAAGCGTTTGCACTTCTTTCTGCCAACTTTCTGTGTCCACCGTTTCGTATTGCTGTTGCGAAATCAGTTCCATTTGGTGTATGGCTTCGGCAATGGCTGTGGCTGCTTTGTCATCGCAGGTGGAGGCGTCCACCAACAACAAAGAAGCACGCAGAAACAACTGTTGCAGAATGGGTACGAGCGGTTCGAGGTTGAACTGCCTGAGGTCGCCATACTGGATGAGTATGGATAACTCATGGGCGGCATGGGTGGTTTCCTTAAAATTGTTTGAATCAACTAAGAGCGCTTGCAAGGCGCTCAATGCGTTTTCGAAAATATGGGTCAACTGACATTCACAGGCTTGCCGAATGATGGCAGCCGCAAGCGATATGTCGGCACAGTCGGTAAGTTTTTCTTTCAATGCGTAGGCGGCAGCAATTTCCAATGTTTCGCCCTTCAGGTTGGCTTCCACTATCTCTATTTCCACTTCGGGCGACCAGCGCAATGTCCATTTCTCTTTATACGAAGCATCTGATTGCGAAACGTTGATCGGTTCGGCAAAATGAATGTTCAGTACTTGCAGGCGATGAAAAAAAGTGGAGCGATGCAGATCAATGAAGGCAGCCTCTTTGGTTTTCACTTGCAAGTTCTCGCGCAGGTCAAGTTCTATTTCTTTTGCTACGGTGGTTTTATAATCTGTCAGTTTTAAACGTTTCAACTCTTGATTCATGTTTTCCTGAACGGGGGTTTGGCTCACCCCTTCGGGCAGGCTGCCGATAGCGGTGCCTATGTCCACCCAGTTGATTGCCTCGGCTACTGTTGCCAGGTCGCCGCCGCCAAAACATGTCACTACGGCATCGTGTAAGTCTTTCAACACCGGCAAAGCGCCTTCGCGCAAGGACGAAAGTGCAGTTGCCAGCCGCACCGCTTCAATGGCGCTTGCCGGCGAAGCATTATAGCCTCTTTTTCGCAAAAATTGACCTGCCATTGACAGATAAACAGCGGGAAGTTCATTGAGCCGGTTGTTGCGGATGGCTTCCCACATCAATTCGTAATAATACGGCGCCAAATTGCCTGCACCATAGCCTGTGCGACTGCTCAATCGCAGGTATGAATAGGGCATCAAAGTCAGTTTGGTCGATGCTTTGGGCAACTTGTTCAATTCGTTGTCCGACATGGGGGGCAAATCCTGCCGAAGTCCGGTAACATGATAGGCTCCGCACACCACCACCACTTTTTCTTTCGGGATTCCCGATGCAATAACATTCTGTATCTCGCGCCGCATGTGGGCTTCACGAACAAGATTGTAAGAAAAATCGTAGGGAACTGCTTCTGCTTCTTTCTCCACCACCATCTCGCGCATCTGTGCCGATTGCAATTCAAGCCCTTCGCGAAAACTGTGGTCGTTCGTTTGGTGCTCGAAATTACGTTCCCAATAACTCTCGTAATCGTCCTCTCCATCTTGCTTGGCAATGCGGTCGTACAGTCCATTGTGAAAAGCGTAGAACTCATCGGCAGCCTCGTTTTTTTCTTTTTTCTGCTTCACTTTCAGTATCGTGCTGCACGGCAAATCAATGAAACGCACGGTAGCCTTGTGTTGCACGCCCCAACGAATCGCTTGCAATTCGGGTGAATATTCGGCAAATGGATAGAGCACGGTTTCAACGGGCATTTCTGTCGTATAAGCCAACAGGGCAATGGGAGGCTTCACCCGCTTGTCAGCCAAGTGAGGAATGAGGTCGTTCGCATCCGAAGGACCCTCAATCAGAACGCATTTTGGCTTTATTTCGTCCAGATACCGGATGAGATGTTGAGATGCGCCCGGAGATAAATGCCTGACTCCAAATATATTCATTATGCTATCCGTTCATTTCACTACAAGTATTGTAAAGCCCGCGCCACGATGCGCCGCGTTTTTTCATCACGTTTTCGAGGTATTCTTTCCACACCATTTTGTCTTTGTCCTCGTCTTTTACCACAGCACCTTGCAATCCGGCTGCGAGGTCGTCGTCCTGCACAGCGCCGTTGCCAAAACTTGCAGCAAGCGCCATACTGTTGGTGATGAGCGAAATGGCTTCGGCGGTTGAAATCACTCCGCTTGGCGACTTCAACTTTTGTTTCTCGTCTAAGGTAGCGCCATTGCGCAGTTCGCGGAAAATAGTGACGATTTTTTCGATAGCGTCTTTGTTGGGTATGGTCGCTTTGATGCGATAGTTGCCGGAAATCTCGGCTACACGCTTGGTAACGATGGATACTTCCGTATCAAGGTCGGCTGGCGCGGGCAGCACTATGATATTGAAGCGGCGTTTGAGTGCCGACGACATATCGTTGACGCCACGGTCGCGGGTATTGGCTGTGGCGATGATAGAAAAGCCGCGCTGTGCGGACAGTTCCTTTCCCAATTCGGGAATAGCGATATTTTTTTCGGACATAATGGAAATAAGCGCGTCCTGCACTTCGGAGGCGCAGCGCGATATTTCCTCGAAGCGTGCCACCGAGCCGGTTTCCATTGCACGATAGATGGGGCTTTTGATGAGCGCCTCGTTGGACGGTCCGTTAGCCAGTAACATGGCGTAATTCCACGAGTAGCGAATGTGTTCCTCGCTTGTGCCGGCTGTTCCTTGTATCACCTTGTTTGAATCGCCGCAAATAGCCGCAGTCAGGTTCTCCGAGAGCCACGACTTAGCTGTTCCCGGCTCGCCTATCAACAAAAGCGAGCGGTCGGTCAGCAACGTGGCGATTGCTATCTCAACCAAACGGTTGTGCCCGATATACTTGGGAGTAATAGTGATTCCGGCTGCTTTTCCGCCCACAACGTATTTCAACACTGCTTTGGGCGACAACTGCCAGCCTGCCGGCTTTTCCTCTTTCTTATCTTCTTCCTTTAATGCCTCTAACTCGCTGCTATATAGCAACTCAGCGGGCAATCTTAATGCTTCTTCCTTCTTTTCTGCCATCTTTTTAAGTATAAATACACGGTGCAAATATACTTAAAAATGATGAAAAAAAAATGTCAATAAAAATTAGGGTGCATTTCAAATTGTCGCAGTGTTCGTAGAGACGTCTACATGGCGTTATCACAGGCGAACCAACGATTGCGCCCCGTAGGGGAATTTCAGTTGACAATTGACAGTTGACAATTGACAATTGAAATACAACCGAATCACAATGT
>JAITTD010000121.1 GCA_031287245.1 Bacteroidales bacterium | reverse complement strand
AGCTCCCCTTAGGTTTTTATAAGTACCATTACACTGATAAGTACCCGTACAATCCAATGACTCTGACGGCACAGCCAATGCTTGGATATTAGCCAGTGTCAGTGGTGAAACATACTCTTTGCTCATATTCATACGAGCATTTACTCCCGCAGCAGCAATTATTGCTACTGCAATCACAATTAAAGATATTCTTTTCAGGGTTTAAAAAATTTAAAATTAATATGATTATTAATCCACAAATTCTATGCCAAAACGATATATTTGTTGAAAAATTTGAAAAATAAATAATCTTATTTAGATGGAATTCTGTATTTTGTTTAGTTCTGCCCTTCTGTCGCATGACGTATGGCAGCCCTTCCGCAAAATACAACGCAAGGATGGATTTTCGTTGGTTTCATCATTTTATGGCTGTATAAGCCCTTTTTCTATCAGCAAATAAGCCATTTCCTGCTGCACTTCTGCCGCTTTTTGGGCTGCTATGGTGGCAAATTCTTCCGTATTGTCGGCAAATATAATGGAACGGGAGGCATTCACCAACAATCCGCATTGGCTGTTCAAGCCCGCCTGCGCTATTTCCGACAGATTGCCACCCTGTGCGCCCACGCCGGGTATGAGTAAAAAGTGGTCGGGCACCAGTTTGCGTACTTCCGTCAGCATTTCGACACGGTTGGCGCCTACTACGTACATAGTATTGTCGCTTGTGCCCCAATTTTTGGATTGGGCAATGATTTTTTCAAACAGCATCAGCCCGCTGAATTTGTCCTCCGTATATTGAAAATTGATGGCGCCCGTATTGGACGTGAGTGCAAGGATAATCGCCCATTTGTCCTTGTAGCCGATAAAGGGTTTTACCGAATCTTCACCCATGTATGGCGCAACGGTAACGGCGTCGAAGCCGATGGTGTCGAAAAAAGCCTTGGCATACATACGGGACGTATTGCCGATGTCGCCGCGTTTTGCATCGGCAATCAGGAACATATCGGGATAGTGCTCGTTCAGATAGTCCACCGTTAACCGCAGGTTCACCCAGCCTGCCACTCCAAACGCTTCGTAAAAGGCGATATTGGGTTTGTAAGCCACCGTGTACGGCGCCGTAGCATCAATAATGCGTTTGTTAAATTCAAAAACAGGGTGCTGTTCCCGTTTCAGAAATTCGGGTATTTTGGCAAACTCGCTGTCTAAGCCGACACACAGGAAACTGCGTTTTTCCTGAATCTTTTCAAAAAGTTCTTTGGCGTTCATGGGTATGAATTGTTTTTTGCTGCAAACGTACAGGATTTTATTGAGGTTTACAACATTTTTTCTAAAATGCTTTTACGAAGGTTTATCATTCTGAGAATATCACTGTTTTTTCCTCGTTGAGCGAAGAAAAAACGATAGCGGGCAATCAGTTTTTTCATAGCGATATATCTTTGGAAAGCCACCAAACCGGCAGGTATCAGTAAAATGATGGTGCTGATTTTTCCCCAGATGCAGGGTACAAAGAGGCAGGCGAGGACGGCTAAAATGAGGTGATACAGCGGAAATGCCACTAAGGCAGCCACAAATTGCACCGAACTTGCAAACTGCGGGTCTTTTATTTTTCGGGAAGACAGGGCGCAGAGTTTGTAGGGAAGGTAGTTGAACGCCATGCCCGCCACCCACAAGGGAAAACAAAGCGCAGCAAGCAGACTGCGCAGCAATAATCCGGCAAGAGAATAGGGCTGACGGGCAATCACCCAGTCGCGGAATTGGTATTTGTCGGTTAACTCAGCATATTCTTTGATGTCGGCGCTTAGAATGCGCATTTTTTCCGGCTGTTCGGCAGCCAACTGTTCCAAACGGGCAACAATATGCTGTTGTGCAGATAATCTGCCTTCGCCATCATTTTTCAATCCAAGCCGTTGAAGGGTGTCTTTTTCAAAAAACCGGCGGGCACACTCTATTTCCGAATAGTATTCCTCGTTCTCAATGTTCACCATTCCTTCTTTCATCTTGGCAGACAAGGTATTCTGCAATAATTTGAAGGCTCTTGGAGCATCTTTCATATACAAATCGTAGTAATCGGACATTTCGATGGGGCTGCCATAGCGGATAATCACGTCGCTGCGGAATTTGCGAGTGTCGGAATATTCCAACCCCACGGGAACCACCTTAACATCGGGTTGGTTGCCTGAATATTCCTGTGCTTTCATGGCAAACCGAAAGACGCCCTTCTGCAACATTCGCAATCGCTTGATTTTGTTGTGCACCCCTTCCGGCATGATGCCTACCGCCTGCTGGTGATGCAACACTTCCAGCAGAATATCGAATGTTTCCTGATTATTGTCAATCGTGTTGACGCCGTCCCGTTTCCTGTAAATGGGCAGGATGCGAAGAAAATTTAAAATAGCAATGATGAAAGGCTTGTTGAATATATCGGCACGGGCAACGAAGACCGGCTGGCGGTTGAACGTGCACAGGATACAGATAGCGTCCATCAGTGCGTTTTGGTGATTGGGCGTGAAGATAACAGCCCCTGTGCGCGGCACATTCCCTTTGCCGATAACCTGAATTTTGCGGTAGAAAAGGGAAAACACCCGATGAGCAACGATACCCCGCACCAATGCATACCCTTTGGAACAGCGGCTCAACTTTTTCTTCAACCGGTCTGTATTTTCAGTCATTTGCAATACACTTCATTATGCATTTTTTGCAATCAAATTCCAATTTGTAAGTATGTCTGCTATCCCGCAGATAGAGCGGTTCTTTCCACTCATTCTTCTTCTTTTGCTTGACGGGACAAGCATTGTACTGATACCTGATGCAGTGTTTGGTGGTCATCAGCACTGTGGAACGGGCGCTTTGATTCGGTTTAAACTGCAATTCAAAGGCTTCTTCGGTCACCGTGCTGCCATGCGCGAGGTAAAACTCATTGGCCTTGGTATTGGCAACGTTGCCTCGGTAATCCATCTTTTTGTCGGGAAAAGCAACATCCGATTCCTGCCTGACTTCTTCTTTGGCACGGTATTTCTCCAAACGCACGGTTTCCAATTGTTCTATCAACTTGCGGCGCATGGCGTTCAGGTCTGCTGTGAGAATGAAACAGTTGAGATCATCGGGGAAACGCACTTGACGGGCAACGAAAACAGTATTCCCCAATTTTCCAAGTTGCTGGATAATTTGTTGTTGCGCCTTCTCAATATTTTTGGCAGTTATCTTTTCCGCATCGAAAAAGGAAGATACCGTGTTGTCATCCTCGTCGGTCACGCTGAGACGGTAGCCGTTTTCTTCTTCGCTCAGTTCAAAAACAACTCTTACTCGCCTGTCGGCAGATTCACCTGCAAGTTCTTTTTCAAAACGAAAATCGTTGTTGCGAAAAATCTCCATGCCAACGGTCATTTGCACCGGTTTAGCCGGAAATATTTTTTTGCCATCCGCACCGTTCACCAGCGTGCCTTCCAAGCCTCGTTGAGGATGCAACCAGCACAAGCCGTCGCCCTGACTGACAGGGTGGGTGGTTTCTACTACAAAATATTGCGGAAACACTGCCGAAACCCATCCCAGTCTTTCGCCGGTTGACTTTTGCGTTTCGGGTGACGCTACTTTGTCCTTGCGTCCTTCGATGAAATAGTCGGTATATCCACGGTGAAAGGTTTTATGCGGGTTGGGAGTGAAGCAAAACGTGGTTCGCCCTGACGAACTTGCGCAAAACTCGCTTTGTTCCATCATGGCATCCAACTTTTGCCGGTAAAATGCGGTGATATTTTTCAGATAATTCAAGTCTTTCAGTCTGCCCTCTATTTTGAAGGAGGTAATTCCGCTATGCATCAGTTGCAGCAAGTAAGCGGAGAGGTTCAAATCTTTGAGTGACAGCAAATATGCCTTATCTACCAACAACTGTTTGTTGGCGTCCAGCAATTGGTAGGACGAGCGGCATGGTTGAGCGCAGTTGCCCCTGTTTCCGCTTCTTCCTGTAAGGAAATGGCTCATGTAGCACTGTCCGCTGAATGAAACGCACAAGGCGCCGTGAACAAAAGTTTCTAATTCGATTTTTGTGTTCTGACGAATTTTCTGTATGTCATGAAGGCATAATTCACGTGACAAAATGACACGTTTAAATCCGACCTGTTCCAAAAAACTGATTTTTTCAACGGTAGTATTGTGGGTTTGTGTGCTGGCAAACAAGGGAAGCGGAGGCAACTCGCAGCGCAACAGCCCCATATCCTGTATGATGAGCGCATCCACACCTGCTTCATACAATTGCCAAGCAATGCGAGCGGCGTCATCTATCTCGTTGTCATACAGTATTGTATTGAGCGTTGCATATACTTTTGCCTTGTAAAGATGGGCAAAGCGTACCAAATCGCTTATATCTGCAATAGAATTGCCTGCATCGGCGCGTGCACCAAATCGAAGTGCGCCAATATAGACAGCATCGGCGCCATGCCGGATGGCAACTTTCCCGTAGGCTGCATTTCTGGCGGGTGAAAGAAGTTCTATCGCGGTCACTCTTCTTCTATGGAGGGGAAATCATCTTCCAGTTCGCTCAACGCTTCGTTTTTTGTATCAAGGGCTTCCTTGATTTCCGTGGAACTCAACTCTTTCATATTGGTCACAATGAAATCGTTGGACAAGAAATTACCGAACTGATTGCATTCATCAATTCCTTCGCGAAATACGCGGGTAAGGTCGGAAGTGAGTGGCACCACCACACGCATAGTCGTGTAATTGTCCATGAAATGTACCTCTTCCAATTCGCTATTGTGGCGTTTCAGAGCGTCTTCCATCTCTTCGTGTACTATTTTTTGCTGAAATGGTTGCAAATTGCCGCCTACCCTGTTGAAGAGCACCACAAAATACCTGAGTTTGTGCCCTTTGCCACCCAATCCGGTTGAAATAAACACCTGAGGACATTCCAGCAAATCGCTTTCCAACAGTAATTTATTCTCCTGCAAAGCCAACTGCGCCCATTCTTTCAGCGTTTCGTCCGGTTGCTTGGCGTAAGTTTCTAACGTTCTGTATATTTCAGGACTGGGAATACCCGCCATTTGTGCCAGAAGTTTCTTTTTTTTGGCTATCGTTATTTCAGAATTGAATAAGTCATCTTTATGAGCCAAAATTTCCTTATTTGACTGTTTCCCACGCACTTTACCGGATAGGTCAAAATATTGCATCTGTACGGTAACATCCACAGGATTCTCTAAAAGACTGATATTGTCCATATTACCGAAAAAATCCTGTATTCTTTTGTAAACACTCTCGTTGTCCATATTTGTTTAATTGACCTTTTTAAAATTGTTCAAAGGTACTGTTAATTTTTATTCTACCAAAATCGTACCAAACTTTTTTGCCAAAAAAAGTTCCGGCGGATGTTTTGCAGAATGACAGCACGTTGCGGGCGTGGAAACGGCAAAAGACATGTGTCTCTCACATCGGGAGAACGTTTAAATCCGAAGAAATAAAAAATAAAAGATAAAAAAGCCGGAGAAAATCCGGCTTTTTATAGGGTCTATGTTGTTCGATTATTCCGAAACAACATCAAATTCGATTTCTACAAACACCTCTTTGTGCAGTTTAATCTTAGCCTTGTAGGTGCCCACTTCTTTAATTTGTTCGTCCTTGATGACAATGCTCTTGCGGTCAATCTCAAAGCCCCTTGCTTTCAGGGATTCTGAAATTTGGATGGTGTTCACCGAACCAAAAATCTTACCTGTGGAACTGGTCTTGGCACCGATTTCGAGCTTCAAGCCGTCAATTTTAGCAGCCAATGCCTCCGCTTCCGCTTTGATTTTGACTTCTTTATGCGCTCTTTGCTTGATGTTTTCGGACAGCACTTTTTTTGCCGACGGAGATGCAATAATTGCAAACCCTTTAGGGATTAAGAAATTGCGTGCGTAGCCGTTTTTTACCACTACTACATCGTCTTTTGATCCCAAATTCTGAATATCTTGTTTTAATATGATTTCCATTATTAATCCTCCTTTTTATTTCATCAAATCGGTAACGTAAGGTAACAACGCCAAATGACGTGCACGCTTGATGGCGGTTGCCACTTTTCTCTGGTATTTCAGAGAAGTTCCGGTAAGTCTTCGGGGCAAAATTTTACCCTGATCATTCAGGAATCTTTTAAGAAATTCGGGATCTTTATAGTCTATGTATTTGATTCCCAATTTTTTGAAACGGCAATACTTTTTCTTTTGCACGCTCACTGTGACCGGAGTCAGGTATCTTATTTCCGATGAATTTTGTGCCATAATTTAATTCTCCTTTTTTTCTGGTTCCAATCTTTTTTTACGTCTTTTTTCGCTGTATTCCACAGCGTGTTTATCCATTGCGAAGGTAAGGAACCGTATGATGCGCTCATCGCGGCGATATTCGGTTTCCAACTTATTCACAAATGTGCCTTCGGCTTTAAAATCAAGCAGATAATAAAAGCCTGTACTCTTTTTCTGGATCGGATACGCCAACTTGCGCAGTCCCCAATCCTCTTCACTCACCACTTCGCCTCCGTCGCTCTCTATGAGGCTTTTGAATTTTTGAACCGTTTCCTTTATCTGAGCGTCAGATAAAACGGGAGTTGCAATGAAAACGGTCTCGTAATGATTTAACATATAAATACTTATGAGATTTAAGATTAAATTTTATTTATTATTTTAAGGGCACAAAGATACTGCTTTTTTTGAACCTGCAATGATTTTTGCTTTTTTATTTTCAATATTTTCAATTTCATTTCATTCCGATGAATACTATTTCCGGAAAGAGCAGAAAAAAGGCTGATTCAATGAATCAGCCTTTTTTTTACCAGCGTTTGCTTTGTCTGTCTCGGTCGCCGCCGCCGTGGCCATAACCGCCGCCGTTGCCGCGGAATCCTCCGCCACCACCGCCACGGCTGAAATTGTTGCTCCGAGGGCGATCCTCTTTCGGACGCGCTTCGTTTACCGTCAGCACTTTTCCTTCGTGCTCCACTTGGTTCAGTTCTGAAATGGCTTTGAGGGCAGCCTCATTGTCAGACATTTCAACAAAACCAAAACCTCTTGATCTACCGGTATATTTATCGGTAATCACCTTCGCTGAAGAAACTTCTCCGAATTCTTCGAACAATTGTCTCAATTCATCGTCTTCAACTTTGAAATTCAAGTTTGAAATATAGATATTCATTAAAAAAAAATAAAAATTAAAAAAATAATACTTAGGTTGAAAACAATGAAAAAAACGGAGAGTCTTTGATGACTAAGATTTTGATCTATCAATTCCCAACAACGGCACAAAGATAAGTACTTTTTTTTAAATTGTACTATTTTTATGAATTATTTTTCACAAAAAATGAAATTATTTTTGACAATCCCGCGAAACACCGCTATTTCCCAATTTTTGCCAAAGCGAAAAAAAAACCAAAAAAAAGGAAAAATCCAAAAAATATACTTACATTTGTCCCCATAAATAATATAAATATGAGCACACGTCGAGATTTTATCAAGAAAACCACATCAGCAGGCGCAGGCTTGATAGCCGTTCCTTTCATTGTACCGTCATCGGTATGGGGAGCAAATGCGCCCTCCAACCGTATTAATATCGGCGCTATCGGTACCGGACGCATCTCGCGCGGTCACGATATGCCGGGCGTTTTAAAGTTCGAGTTTGTCCGCATCGTTGCGGCAGCGGATTTAGACGCACACAGGGTGGCAGAAGCCAAGCAAATGGTGGAAGAGCATTATGCCAAAAAGTTGGGTACGCCTTACACCGGCTTTATAACCTGTGAACACTACGAAGAGTTGCTTGCCAACAAGGACATTGACGCCGTTTTAGTCAGTACGCCCGACCACTGGCACGCCAAAATAGCCATTGACGCAGTGCAGGCAGGAAAACACGTGTATTTGCAGAAACCGACATCGCTCACCATCGAAGAGGGCAGAAAGATGAGCAACGCCGTGAATGCCAGCGGCTGCGTGTTGCAGATAGGAAGTCAGCAGCGTTCGGAGGTGCAATTTCGCGTGGCGTGCGAATTGGTGCGCAACGGGCGCATCGGTCAGTTAAAAAGCATAGAAATTCGCCTGCCCGGCGACCCTTCGGGTGGCAAAACAGAAGAAATGCCGATACCGGCAGGATTTAACTACGAAAAATGGTTGGGATCAACGCCATACGTGCCTTACACGGTGGACAGAGTGCATCCGCAGCAAGGCTACGACCGACCGGGATGGTTGCGTTGTGAACAGTTTGGCGCAGGCATGATAACAGGCTGGGGCGCTCATCATTTTGACATTGCACAATGGGCGCTGGATAAGGAATATTCGGGTCCGGTGGAAATATCGGGAAATGCAGTATTTCCGGCGGCAGGCTCAGGTCTGTGGGACGTACATGGCAAGTATGAAACAAAAATGGTGTATGACAACGGCGTGGTTGTTTCAGGCATTACCGAAAGCAAGGAAAAACCCAACGGACTGCTTTTTACCGGCACGGAAGGCTGGATATTTGTCAGTCGCGGCAGTTACACCGTCACTGCCAGCGACCCCATCAGCACTACCTCGCAGGCTTTGCAGGCGTCGAACAAAAAAATACTGGCGCCACTGCCCGATAGCGCTGAAAAATTGTATGTAAGCACCGACCATCACGGCAACTGGCTTGACAGCATCCGCACCGGCAAGAAGAATATCACCCCTGCCGAAGTGGCACACCGCTCGAACACCGTTTGCCTGCTGCAACATATCGCAATGAAGTTGAATCGCACGCTGTATTGGAATCCCATCACGGAATGCTTCAAAAACGATGATGAAGCCAATTCAATGATTTCGCGCCCGCAACGTTTTCCCTATCAGGCTTACAAATGAAAAGGACAATAGCATTGGGTGTATTTGTTTGTTTGTTCTTCTGCCTGCCAACAGGTGCGCAGAACATCACGCTGACCGTTAGTGCCGGAGCATACGACAGAGAAAACTGCGTGGTATCAGCCGTGGTACCGGAATTGGATGGCGCAAAGGATTGGGCAGTGAGCGAATTGAAAGGCAAAAAGACAGAAAAACTGCCTTCCCAAACCATTCAAGAAGATGGCAAAACCGTTGTGTATTGGGTTTTAACGGGAAAAACGAAAGCCGGAGCAACGCGCACATTCGTTGCCAAACCCGCCAAACCTTCTGCCAAACCGCTTATGACCGTCGAAGATACGCATAAAGCGTTGATATTGAAGAACGACAAAAAAAACGTTCTTCAATATAATTATGCGCACGTGGATCCGCCCGAAGGAGTGGACGCCGCGTATGGGCGCAGCGGTTTTATCCACCCAGCCTGGTCGCCTGCGGGGAATGTGCTCACCAACCTCAGTCCCAAAGACCACCGGCATCATTTCGGCATCTGGAATCCTTGGACGCGCGTGGTTTACGCCGGCACACTGTATGATTTATGGAATATCGGCGATAAAACGGGAACTGTTCGCGCCCGAAATGTTGAAAACACATACAGTGGAAATGTCTTTGCCGGATATACTGCCGGTTTAGACCATTATATATTCACACCCCAAGAGGAAAAAATCGTGATGAATGAACTGTGGAAAGTGAAGACATGGAATGTGCCGGGCGGCTTTCTTTGGGATTTTGAGTCGCATTTGCATCCCGCCACTGCGCTGCCTGTTTTGTTGCAAGCATACCGCTATGCCGGCTTCGGCTTCCGCGCAACGGAGGAGTGGACGAAAGAAAACTGTGTGATGGTCACTTCCGAAGAGAAAACCCGTCAGGAAATTGACGGTACGAGCGCCCGCTGGATTTACATCACCGGCGACACAAAAACAGGACGTTCCGGTCTGCTTTTTCTCGGACATCCTGAAAACCACAATGCTCCCGAGCCATTGCGCATCTGGGACGAAAACGCCAACGGCGGACGCGGCGACGCCTTCATCAACTTTGCCCCCACCAAAAACGAAGACTGGGAACTGGCACCCAACGGACACTATGTATTGAAATACAGGGTTTTTTCTTACGAAGGCGAAATGACAAAAGAACAGGCAGACAGGCTTTGGAACGATTTTGCGTATCCGCCAGCGATAAAAACAATTACGTTCTTCTATGGACACCATTAGAAAAGAAGTTTGGAAACAGTTGATTTTGAACAAAATATTTCGCATTAATTGGGACGGAAGTGGCTCTCTTGTTGATGACAGTTGCCTATCATTGGTGGAGATGTCAGAAACCGGCTTAAAACACTTCGATACAGGATGCTGGCTATTCCTTCTATTATAGAACAACAGAACAATCTGAGGATAAAATTATCATCAGCATGGCCAATATGCTTTCTGATAAGAAAGTCCTTAACAAATGAGGGCAAGTCCCGCCGTTAAAGACGCTGTAATTATCTTGGTCTTTAAGAATGACTATGTCAGGGAATACCTGCTTTATTTTTTGTCCTATGTAACTCATATTCAATTATTATTTTGATTAATAATTATCCATTTCCCGCCTTTGTCTGCGCCTTCGCGATGGATGATAGTGTTTTTTCTCAATTTTATAATTTGCTGATTTATTGCAGATTTACTAACTCCAATAATCTCTGACAATTGTAAAATTGTAATAAACGGATTATCTTGCATTATAGACAATATTTTCTTATCAGTTTTTTCGTTTTTCTTATCAGTTTTCTTATCAGTTTTCTTATCAGTTTTTTCGTTTTTCTCCACAGATTCCTTGTCATTTTTCTGATTGTTTTCTGATTGTTTCCCGGTTTCTATACCGCTTTCATCAACGTTTCTTTCATTTTCAAAAATTACATTTGTTGTATCAATCATAAAAGTGAATTTTGTTCTTCCTATTGAAGATTCAAATTGAACATCATTGCCGGTTTGTTTTTTCCATTCAAGCATTTTATCAAAACCGTAACCACCGCTTTCGCAGAGTTTTGCTACGCGGAAAAACTTTGCTAAAACAGGATTTCTCGGCAATGATTCATCAAATTTAATAAGTTCTTCGACAGGAAGCGGCAAACTGCCCGGATTTTCAAATTCGATGCGGTTTGTAAATACGCGAATACGCGGTTTCATCGGGCTAAAATAATCGGAGTGAATCAACAG
>JAITTD010000130.1 GCA_031287245.1 Bacteroidales bacterium | reverse complement strand
GACGAACTCCGTACCGTCTATGAAGTCGATAAGCATATCCTCGAAAAAGAGCGAAACCGCAGTTACATGTTGCTCGCGTTAAGCGGTTGTCTTCTGCTCGCCGTTACCCTTTCAGGCTGGATATTTTATTCCCGCCGCCTGCACATTAAAAACCGCGGCTTGGTGCACCAAATTTTGGAACAGGACCGCATCGCTGCCGAAAAAGAACGGCAAGAAGAAGAGTTGCGCAAATACCGCAGCTTGTTCAAAGAACAAAACAACCATCCCGTTGAAGAGGACAAACCGGAAACCGAACTCTTGGAACATCTCCATATCCTGATGAAAGACCCCAATAATTTCACCGACCCGGACATCAATCGAAAACTGCTCGCCGCCAAACTGAATACCAACGAAAATTATCTGCGGGAAACCCTCAAAAAGCATTACGGCAACACCATCGGCGAATACATTACCGGTTTGCGCTTAAATTACGCCCGCGAATTGCTCGCTCATCAAGGCGAGAAATATACGATTGAAGCGGCAGCCTTAGATGCAGGTTTTGGCTCCCGCAGCACGTTCCTGCGCTTGTTCCGCAAACAATACGGGCTATCTCCCCAAGATTACCGCAAACTGCTGGCCGAAAAATAATTTGTACGCAAATTACACGAGGATACTATAAAAATCTAAAATCCGCACAATGAAATACCTAAAATTTGTAAAACAAAATACTCAAAATTCGTAAAGTGTTTTGCTCAAAATTTGTAAAATAGAAAGACGATTTGTATCTTTGCAGTGTATTTTATAGTTAAAATCTGAGCAAAATGTCTTATCAATCAAGAATAATAGAAGAAGAATTTGCTTGCAAGTTAGCCGCTTCGGGTGCGTTGCTTGTCCCAACGCAATCACATGTCGTTTTTCCGCAATAACACGCCCCAACCATCGTAATTCGTAATTTTAACCCACATTGCAGTTATTAAAATCTACGGTTAATAAAGTGTAGTCCCTGCGGGACTCGAAAGTGTAGCACCTCAAAAAAGATATAGCAAGATATAGCCAAAAATTTCCATATCAATGATTTTTTTTTTATTTTTGTGAAAAATTTTATACCGATGAATAACAGAATATCTTTTTCGCTGAGCGAAGCCGAAAAAAAGGAAATACTTGCGGCTTTGAACGTATTGAACACAAAATTGCTGCCAAAACTGACAGAACTGGCTCAGGGCGAGGTTCGCGAACTGCCCGTGATGGGCGACAAATCGTACGGGTTTGTTTTCAAGGCGCTTGAATACGCCAAACAGTATCCCGAATACGCCTCGCTGATTGACGTGGAGGAGTTTGAAAAGGACGTGAACTCAGTGGGGCTGTTGCGTGAAATACATGTACCGCTGGCACAGTTGACTAAAAAAGTGCACGACACGATGACCCTTGCCGGCAGCGAAGCCTACGTATCGGGACTCGCCTATTACGGGACGAGCAAAGAAGCCATGAAACGGAAACTCCCCAACGCCGTGCTGATTACGGAAGAGTTGAGCAAACGCTTTCCGGGTCGCAACAAAACAAAAAAAGAAGAATAGGGAAATATTGCTGTCGGAAAACCCGACATTGCGCTGGAAACAGACCTGCATGCATGGCGGCAGTAAAAAAATGCTGTCGGCGACAGGAACAGTACCGTTGCCGATAGCAATGTTCCTGTCCGCAACCTCGATGCTGCTCCGAAAATCGGCGAAAATTGCCGTTCGCAACCGGAATGTTGCGGTAGCAGACAACAATATTTCGATCAGCAACGGAAAATTTCCCGTTGGAGACAGGAATTTCGGACAGCAAAACGTGCAGAATTGCGGTCGCCGACAGGAATATTCCCGTCCGAAACGGGAACATCGCAGTCAGCAACTGCAATATTCCGGTCGGAGAGGGGAATGTCGAGGTCGGGAACGGGAACATTGAAGTCGGGAGACAGAATGTTGAGGTCGAGGTCGGGAACATCAAGGTCCATGATGGGAATGCCGAGGTTGGAGAAGGGAATGTCGAGGTCGATGACGGGAATGCCGAGGTTGGAGAAGGGAACGTCGAGGTTGGAGAAGGGAACGTCGAGGTTGGAGACGGGAATGTTGAGGTCGGGGATTACAGTTCAGTCAGTCAATAAAAACAAAAACAAATAAAATGAAAAAAGTATCAGTATCCATATTAGCCATTGCCACCGTTGCGATGGGAATACTTTCCTGCGGCGGGCAACGGCAGGCAAAAAAAGGAGAATTGCAGGGTGAAATCACCATTTCAGGCGCATTCGCGCTTTATCCCTTGGCGGTAAAATGGGTGGAAGAGTTCAAGGAGTTGTATCCCGGCGTGCAGATTGACATATCTGCCGGCGGTGCAGGCAAAGGTATGACCGATGTGCTGACCGAGATGGTCGATTTGGGCATGGTGTCCCGCGAGGTGTATCCGCCCGAAACCGAAAAAGGCGCAGTAGCGATAGCAGTAGCCAAAGACGCCGTTGTGCCGACCATCAACGCCGAAAATCCCGACTTGGCAGACTTGCTGAAAACCGGACTTACCCGCGACGCCGCCATCCAATTATGGATCACCGAAGCATACACGACATGGGGGCAGATAACAGGCACCGGCAGCACCAGCGATGTGCACGTATATACACGATCTGATGCCTGCGGAGCCGCAGAAACATGGGCAAACTGGCTGGGCGGAAAGCAGGAAGACCTGGCAGGAACAGGTGTTTTCGGCGACCCGGGCGTGGCTACAGCGGTGCAAAAGGACGTGCTGGGCATCGGGTTGAACAATATCGGCTACGTATATGATGAAACCACGCGCAAACCCAACCCGGGCATCCTCGTGCTGCCGATAGACGCAAACAGCAACGGACAATTGGAGCCGGAAGAACTGTTTTACGGCACCAAAGACGAAATGATCACCGCCATCGCCGAAGGACGCTACCCGTCGCCGCCGGCACGCGACCTTTATATGGTGACAAAGGGCATCCCCACGAAGCCGGAAGTGATTGCTTTCCTGAAATATATCCTCTCAGACGGTCAGAAACACAACATCCCCACAGGATACATCAACCTGTCGGAGGAAAAACTGCAACACGGGCTTCAAACATTGCAAAAAAAATGAGAAATTTTCGGATACTGAAAGACCGAATGGCAAACAGCGTCATGTTCACCTTGACGCTCGCTTCCTTGCTGCTGGTAGTCGTAATTGGGGTGGGGCTGTATCTGAAAGCATCGCCTCTCATGGACGGTTCCAGCCTCAGCGACCTGCTGTGGTCGAGCCAGTGGCAGCCCATGCAAGGCAATTTCGGCTTTCTTCCGTTCCTCATGAGCACCCTCTGGGTGACAGCGATCGCTATCATCATTGCCGCGCCCATATCCTTGCTCTGCGCCGTTTTTCTCACCGAATATTCAAAAACTCGATTCCGCAAATATGTCTTTCCCGCGCTGGACATTTTGGGCGGCCTGCCATCCATCATCTACGGAATATGGGGCATCCTGTTGGTAGTACCCTGGATTTCCACCGTGCTGGGTCCCGCTTTCGATGTATCGACAACGGGATATTCCATGCTGGCGGGTGGAATCGTGTTGGGCATTATGATATTGCCGCTGCTGGTAAGCCTTTTTATCGAAATCTTCACGTCGGTGCCTTCCGAATTGCGCGAAGCAGCCGTATCATTGGGCGCCACCAAGTGGCAAACCACCAAGGCGGTGGTGTTGCGCAAGACCTTGCCGGGCATTGTGGCAGCCATCATTCTGGCGTTGTCGCGTGCTTTCGGTGAAACCATTGCTGTGCTGATGGTATGTGGAAGTCAGGCGCGGGTGCCCCATTCCGTTTTCGACAACTCATCGCCGCTGCCCGCACTGATAGCAGCTCACTACGGCGAAATGGCATCCATTCCCCTGTATGACGCGGCTTTGATGTTCGCAGCATTGATTTTATTTGTGGTAGTCCTGTTTTTCAACCTCGGATCGAGGATGATTTTGTACCGCATTGAAAAAACATTTTTCTGATCATCTATGAAATTCAAATTTATCGAAGAAAAAATATTCAGATTTCTGATGATTACGGCAACCCTGTTGGTGTTTGCTTTTGTCATCAGCATCGTTTGTACCATCATCATGAGAGGGTGGAGCGCTTTGAGTTGGGATTTGGTGAGCAAGACGGGTTCCAGCGGGCTATATACCAGCAAAGGCGGAGGCGGATTCCTCAGCGCTATTGTCGGTTCGCTGTATATCGTCGGTGCATCCACCTGTTTGGGGCTACTCATCAGCATTCCGGTAGTTTTCTATCTGAACGTGTATCTGAAAAAACGCTCCAAGATGGCATACATTGCCCGCATCGCCTACGACGTGCTTTTTGGGATTCCCAGCATCGTATATGGCGCTTTTGGACTGACCATCATGGTGTATTTCGGGCTGAAAGGCTCGCTGGGAAGCGGTATCATCGTTGTCACCCTGCTCATTATCCCTATTTTCATACGTTCCATGGACGAAGTGACTCGACAGTTTCCGCGCGACATCCTGGACGCCACTTATGCGCTGGGCGCCACACGTTTTGAAACCATCGGCGTAGTGCTCAGACAGATTTCTCCGGGGATAGCCACTGCCACCCTGCTCTCCACAGGACGGGCGATTGGCGACGCAGCAAGCGTCATGCTGACAGCAGGTTACACCGACAACATCCCATCGCGATTGTCGCAACCCGTTTCCTCGCTGCCCATGCTCATCTTCAACCTCTACAACCAGCCCGCAAAGGAAGCGCAAGACAGAGGATATGCCGCAGCACTGGCGCTGACGCTCATTGTGCTGGCGCTCAGTTTAGCAGGACGATTTATCACCAGTCGCTTTTCAAAAAACAAACTGCAATA
>JAITTD010000078.1 GCA_031287245.1 Bacteroidales bacterium | reverse complement strand
GTCAGATACCCTGTCTGATAAAGCAACGGAAGCGGATTTGTATCGCCTGCGCGATAGTCGGCAATGGATGGCGCGGCAATGGTAACGTCGCTTTCGAGATTGGGAATGTCAAAATCGGCATCTTTGAGCATCTTCACCAGAAAAGTCGGCGTGCCGGTTGAAAACCAGTAATAATCAAAATCTCTTTTTGCAAAGGTATTCAGCAAACTGAAAGGATTATACACCCCTTCGCTGTCCTTTGCAAAATGATAGCCATCATAACGTTTTTTGAGTTCGGCGAGCGTTTCTTCGTATGACTTATTTACGTCTTTGGCCAATGACTGGATTTCAGGCTCAAAATTTTCAATCAGTTCTGTTTCGGAAATGCCGCAAACTCCGGCAAAATATTTATTCATGCTAATATCCTGCAACTGGTTCAACTGGCTGAAAATGCTTACTTTCGAGAATTTGGTGATTCCGGTCAGCAGTAAAAAGCGCAGATATGGGTCGGCGGTTTTGAGCACGCCGTAGAAACCGCTCAGTGCATCTTTGATTTGTTCGTGCAATGCCGGTTTGTCCAATGTGCTGGTAAGAGGTTTATCGTACTCATCTATCAGCACTACCACCCGTTTGCCGGTTTTTTCACAAGCGCGGTACATTAAGCCTTCCAAGCGGGTAGATAGTGATTTTTCAGAGTCATTATGTCCCCACTTTTCTTCCAAACGCAATAATTGCGTATCAAGCGCAGTTTCAAGGTCTGAAAATTGGGTATAGCCGGAAATATTCAAATCCAGATGAAAAACAGGATATGTTATCCATTCCTTTTCCAGACCGGCAATGGCAAGCCCTTCAAAAAGTTCTTTTTTGCCCTGAAAATAGGCTTTGAGCGTGGAAAGAAAAAGGCTTTTCCCAAACCGGCGCGGACGCCCCAAAAAATAAGGACGACCCTCGTTGACAATTCTATATACGTAGGCTGTTTTATCCACATATAAAAAATGGTCCTGTCGCAAACTTTCAAAATCCTGAATACCTATCGGTAATTTTCTGCTGAAATCCATATTATCTTTTTTTTAGACGACAAAATTAGATGAAAATCTTCAGATTTCCAAGTGCGGGCAATCCTTTTATATATCAGCGGAATCCTTTATCTTTGGCGCGTTAGCCAACAGATATTGTTCAGCCTCTGCCGACCATATTCCGTTGTTGGCGGTCACTATTTTGGACAGCCCCGCAAATAGCGGATTTTCATTGCTTTTCTGGTCCAATTCATTAAGTGCCAACAAATCCAGATTGATATGAGTGTAAATCAACTTCTTACCGCCGGGAATATGCGGAAGATTTTTAGTGGTGTCTATCACGGCGTTCAATCCGCCAATGTGCGTTATCATGGCTGCCGGATTCACCGTCCCTGCCGACATCATTTGCAGCGCTTCTATCATATCGTCGGTATTTCCGCCACTGGTGCCCACAATGTGCGTGAAAGCATAGTGTACATTGTAAAAATTCAGTTCAGCCTTAAATTCGGTGTCGGAAGGACCAGCAAAGAAATTCAGACAACCGTCCATGCCCAAGAGCCGGTCTGCCATCTCTACCACCGGTTTCACCGGCGCAAATACCAAAACATCGTCAAAACCTTTGCTTCCTGTCAGTCCTTTCAGGTGGTTTTCCGCATCGGGTGTGTCTTTGGTGTTGAGATAAATCAGTTTTATACCGTTTTTTTCCGCCTCTTCCACTGTGTATAGCGAAGCTGCTCTTTGCAGACGGGCGTCGTCAATATCGGTCACTACAATCAAGCCGGGTTTACGCGAACTGTGGATGATATAATTGATGGCAGCCAGCCCCATCGGACCAACGCCCGCCAGAATAGCCATATTTCCCCCCTCTTTAATGCCCATTTCGTGCACATACACGCCGTTGCGGGTGTGATAACTGGCATGAAAAGCGCCAATCACGCATGACATCGGCTCTGCAAGCGAACCCAAAAAGAAGGCGTCGCCGGTGTATTCCAACAAACAATTCATTTCCATCACCTCGTTGGGAATGACGATATACGTGGCATCTCCGCCAATGTAACGGTACGAATAGCCCGGTGCGTCAAGACTTCCTTTGTAGTTCAGCGCTGGCTGGATAGAAAATTTCATGCCGGCGCGAAATTGACTCTGCCATTTTTTGCCGACTTCGAGGATCTCACCACAAAACTCATGCCCGATCATGACTGGATTTGCTGCCGCATCGTCCGGTACGCGCTTGTGGTCGGTGCCTTGCTGTGCCGCTTTGTAACTTGACATACAAATGCTGTCGGAAACCACTTTTGCCAATATTTCATCTTCCCCGATGTCGGGCAATTCAAACTCTTCCAATCGAAGGTCGTTTTTCCCGTATAAGCGTACTGCTTTGGTTTTCATATTTATAATATACTGTTTAGCTCTTTTAATTTGTAATTGTTTCACTGATCATTTTCAAATCAGCCAGCGAAATAGCAGTTACGGCTTCCAACACAGCCGGTACACGCAGCGTGATGCAGGCATCGTGACGTCCGGGCGTTTCCAGACACACCATTTCGCCGGTGCTAATGTTGGTGGTCTGCTGCAAACGGGCAATAGAGGAGGTCGGTTTGATGGCGACCCTGAAAACAATGGGATTGCCATTGGTGATTCCGCCATTGATACCTCCTGCGTGGTTAGTGGCGGTAGCGCCGTCTTTTCCCGTAAATATATCATTGTGTTCGCTTCCGCGCATACGGGCTGCAGCAAATCCTGCCCCAAATTCAATGCCTTTGACAGCAGGCACGGAAAAAACTGCGTGAGATATAACGGATTCAACGCTGTCGAAGAACGGCTCGCCCCAACCTACCGGTAATTCATTCACCATACATTCCACAATTCCGCCTGCGGAATCATGTGTAGCCACACATTGCTCAATAACATCCTGCCAATCTGCCTTTCCGCCTATTTCGAGAATCCGGCTACCGATGACAGCAGGTGCAATGATTTTTTTTGCGACAACGCCCGCCATCACTATGCCTGCGGTGAGTCGTCCGGAAAAATGCCCACCTCCACGGTAGTCGGCAAATCCTTTATATTTCTTTCCGGCAACAAAATCGGCATGACCGGGGCGCGGTACGTTGCAAAACAGTGAATAATCCTGCGAACGAGTGTTGGTATTCTCCACCATCAACAAAACAGGACTTCCTGTGGTAAAACCATTGAACACACCGCTCATGATGCGGGTCATATCGGCTTCCTTGCGTGGCGTTGTCCCGCAGGCACCGCTACGCCGCCGACTCATATCATACTCAAAGTCGCTTTCGGACATGGGAATACCCGGAGGACAGCCATCAATACAAACCCCAGCGCAGCAACCATGCGACTCTCCAAATATGCTTACGCGAAAAATTCTTCCAAAACTGTTCAAGCAATTATCAATTACAAAATTTCACCGCACAAAAGTACAAAATAAATCGGAATTTATTTTCCGGTTTCATATTTTTGCTTATCTTTTCTCTATAAAAAATCTTATCACGGCTTGGATATTTGAAAAATTTCATCTACTTTTGATGCCTGAAATTATACTTGTAATGAAAATTTTAGTTGATATAGCGCGAATTCTGTTGGGCGCAGTATTTATTTTTTCGGGCTTCGTGAAAGGCGTTGATCCGCTTGGTTCTACGTATAAGTTTGTTGACTATTTCACGGCTTTCCACCTGACTTTTCTTTCACCGCTGGCATTTACGCTTGCCCTGTTGCAAAATGCCGCCGAAACGCTTATAGGTATTGCCTTGTTGCTTCGTTTGCGCACGAACACTGCGGCATGGGCAGCGTTGCTGTTTATGGCGTTCTACACTCCCCTCACCTTCATCCTTGCGCTGACCAATCCCGTGACGGACTGCGGATGCTTCGGCGATGCGTTGATACTGACCAACTGGCAGACGTTTTACAAAAATATCGTGTTGATGGCGCTGGCTGTTCTGGTTTTTGTACGCCGCAAGAAAATCGCACCGGTATATTCGCCGCTCACAGAGTGGATTTGTGTGGCAGCCTTTGCGGTAGCAGTTGTCGGCATTTCCATTCATGGATACCGGCATCTTCCGCTGTTTGACTTTCGTCCATACAGCATTGGCTCCGACATCCCGCAAGGAATGACGGTTCCGGAAGGAATGCCGGGCGATGAGTTCGTCACCACGCTGTTTTACGAAAAAAACGGCATAGTACAGGAATTTCCCGAACATGACTATCCGTGGAACGATTCCACTTGGACGTGGAAGGATACCAAATCGGTGTTGGTGAAAAAGGGCTACGTACCGCCGATTCACGATTTTTCCTTAACGGAGTCCGTCACCGGCGAGGACATTACCGATGCGGTGTTGTCCAGCGAGGCTTATACCTTCCTTTTAGTGGCATATCGCTTGGACGAAGCCAACCAAAAAGCGCTCAAACAGGCGGACTCTATTGCGCAATTCTGCCGCGACAACGGTTACGGCTTCTATTGCCTTACCTCTTCCTTACAAAACGAGATAGACGAGGTGAAAACGAGATTGGGGCTGTCCTATGATTTTTGCCTCACCGACGGAATCGCCCTCAAAACTGTCATTCGCGCCAACCCCGGCTTAGTCCTCCTCGAAAAGGGAACCGTCATCGACAAATGGCATTTCAACGATATGCCCAACGCTCAAGAGTTGACGCCCAACCTGCTCAACTATGCGCTGCAACACCGAACAGACGTGTCCGACAGCCGGCTGTTTTACCTGCTGCTGTCGCTGTTTGCGCTGGCTGTATTCGTTTTTTTCAATTATCGAAAAAAATGAGCATTTTTTTCATTTGTAATGAAAGAAACATTATCTTTGTAGTGTAAAAAAGAAGGATTGTATGGTTTTGGATATGAATGTAAAAATAATATCAATTTTTGTAAAAAAATGACAGTACAGGAAAGTAAATTACCTTTTTCAGGCTATCTTTTTTGGGATGTGAAGCCCGACGAGATAGATTTAGACCAACAACAGGCTTATGTTGTAGAACGAGTTTTGGATTATGGCAGTTGGGTGGATTGGCTGTCAATCTGCAATTATTATGGACTGAAAAAAATAAAAGAAATTGCGCTTGAATTACGCAGTTTGGAACGAACATCATTGTCGTTCATTGCAACAATAACAGGAACTCCCGAAAATCAATTCAGATGTTACAAACAACTACACTCTCCGAATGTACATTGGTACTTTTGAAGCGATTGCAACAATTGCCGGTGTTGAAAGGCTTCCGTTTAGTCGGCGGAACGGCACTTGCTTTGCAGTTGGGACACCGAAAATCTGTTGATTTGGTTTTTTTTGGGAACGTTTCGCTTACGCGTGATGATATTGTGGAAGCCGTAGAAGATGCCGGGCTGGAAATTATTCCGCAAAAAAATACCTTGCGCATACATATATTTGAAATAAACAAAGTAAAAGTAGATATTGTTACGCTTCCTTACGAGTGGATAGAGCCGCCTGTACAAAAAGAAGGCGTTAAAATGGCAGGACTTAAAGATATTGCTGCGATGAAGTTGGAAGCCATTACTAACAGAGGATCTAAAAAAGATTTTATTGATGTATATTTCTTGTTACAACATTTTTCGCTACAGCAAATGTTGGATTTGTATTGTGCCAAGTATCCCAAAGGCGCTGTTTTCAACGTGATGAGAAGTCTCACCTACTTTGAAGATGCAGAAGATAATAAAATGCCGGAGATGCTTGCGAATGTACAATGGGAAGAAATAAAATCAAAAATACAAAAAACGATAAAAGATTATGGTGATACTCTGCCCTAATCCTTTGCGAAAAAGTTTTTTCTGTTTTTTAATGAAAAAAATATTATCTTTGTAGCGTAAAACAGAAGGATTGTATGGAATTGGTTTTGGATATGAATCGGCGATATACCTACGCGGATTACCTGACGTGGTGGGACGACAAACGCCGCGAACTGATTGATGGATTCATCAGAATGATGTCGCCTGCGGCAACGCTGTCACATGCGAGAGTGGTGGGACGTGTTTTTAACGCTGCGTATAATCACATCAATCGCAACCACGGCTCGTGCAAGGTGTTTACCGCCCCCTTTGATGTGCGCTTGCCCAAAAATGGCGAAAAAGCGGACAACCAGATTTATTCTGTCGTACAACCCGACATCATTGTGGTATGCGACCCGTTGAAGTTAGAAGAGCGCGGCTGTTTGGGCGCTCCCGATATGATAGTGGAGGTGCTCTCGCCGTCCACGCGCAAATACGACCTGCACGACAAATTCAATCTCTACGAAGCATCTGGCGTAAAAGAATATTGGACGATAGCCCCCAAAGACAAGGATGTGACGGTGTTTTTGCTGCAAGACAACGGCAAATACAGCGAAGGCACGCTATACACCGGCAACGTAAAGATACCGGTACAATGCCTGCCCGGTTTGGAGATGGATGCACAAGATTTATTTGCTGTATGAAAAACATTTTTACAAATAATTTATATTGTAAATTACCTTTTTCTGGCTATTTTCACTCACCGAATGTACAATTGGTACTTTTGAAGCTTCGTTTAGTAGCCATTTTTTCAAAAAATATGTAGCAGTAATTATTGTATCTATATGTTGGAAAATAAGAAAATATCAGCTGTCATCATTACCTTTAACGAGGAACGGAACATTGCCCGTTGTCTGCAATCCCTGCAAGGCGTGGCGGACGAAATCATAGTAGTGGATTC
>JAITTD010000061.1 GCA_031287245.1 Bacteroidales bacterium | reverse complement strand
ACGGGCGATTCCGCATTGCGCGATTCCATTGAACTCGGGGTAAAGGGAATACTTGCCTCCCAACTGCCCAACGGGTATATCGGTAATTATCCGGAAGGGGCGCAATTGCACCATTGGGACATCTGGGGACGGAAACATACCATGGGCGGACTGCTGACATGGTATGAGCAGACAGGCGACAAAAAACTATTGGACGCCTGCCGGAAACTCGCTGACCACTTGATGACACAGGTTGGCCCCGGTAAAACGGACATTGTTGCAACAAGTTTGTTTTTCGGTATGGCAAGTAGTACCATATTAGAGCCGATGGTGCTGTTGTATCGCTACACGGGCGACAGCCGCTACCTGGATTTTGCCCGGTACATTGTCAATCAGTGGGAAACCGAAAAGGGTCCCCGCCTGCTCAGTAAAGCGCAGGAAAACATACCCATTGCCGATCGTTTTCCGCATCCCCTCACCCTGAAGAAAGGATGGTTTAGCGAATACAACGGAGAGAAGGCATACGAGATGATGGCGTGCTACGAAGGACTGCTGGAACTGTACAGGACAACCAACAATCTGGAATACCTTTCGGCAGTGGAGAAAACCGCCTGCAATATTATTGACACGGAAATCAACATTGCCGGATCGGGTACCGCTTACGAAGGCTGGTATCACGGGAAAACGATGCAAACCCGCCTCACATACGCTACCATGGAACTCTGCTCCACCGTGACGTGGATGAAACTGTGTCAGGCCCTGCTTTCAATTACCGGAAATCCGCTCTATGCCGACCAGATAGAAAAGACGGCTTACAATGCCCTGCTCGCTTCCATGAAGGAAGATGCCTCTCATATCCTGTCGTTCAATCCGTTAGAAGGTCACCGTGAACCGGGTGTCTCCGCTTTTGGGATGCACGTCAACGGACAGAAAGGCTCATACCTCAACTGTTGCAATGCCAATGCACCGAGAGCCTTTGCCCTCCTTCCCCAGTTTGCGGTGATGCAAGCAGACAATAAAATCATTGTCAATCTATATACAGACCTGTCGGCGACAGTCATGCCGGACAAGAAAAAGAAAGTAAGTCTGCAACAGCAAACAGATTATCCCCGGGATGGAATCATCAGGATACAGGTCGATCCCGATAAACCGGCGCCTTTTGAAGTGTTGCTGCGTATTCCTGCATGGAGCAGGGAAAATGCTGTCACCGTAAACGGTGACACATTGCGTGGAGTTACTTCCGGAACATATTACAGCATCAACCGCACATGGAAAAAAGGGGACGTTATCGAACTGCAACTGGATGTTCGCGCCCGCATAGTGAGAGAAAACGGTTATGCAGCATTGGTGAAAGGCCCTGTTGCACTGGCCCGCGATACCCGTTTTGCAGACGGTTTTGTAGATGAAGCCGCCCGTATCAGAGAAAAGGATGGCTACGTGGAACTAATTCCTGCCGCCAACAAACCGGGGAAAATATGGATGGCTTTTACGGCTCCGCTGGTATTGGGATCTACTTATGAGGGCGGGAAGCCGAAGCAGGTGCATTTTTGTGATTTTCCATCTGCAGGCAATACGTGGGAGCCTGACGTGCGCTACAAAGTATGGATTCCCGAACCTGTGAATGTGATGAATACCATTCATAAACATTAAGTTTGCCGCATGATTAAAAATGAACAAGACGATAAATAAATAGTTATTTCTTTTATGAATTATAAATTTCAACCAAATAAAAAATCATTGATTTGTAAAATAATAATAACTAACAATTAATAATAACATCATGAACAATCAAACAAACAAAAAAGCCGTCCGTTCCATGAACCGGCGCGAATTTCTTGCAACCGGTGCAGCTACCATTGGTGCAATTACCGTTATCCCAAGTCATGTTTTTGCTGCTAAAAAAATGGGGCTTGTCGCTCCAAGCGATAAAATCAGAATGGTGCATATCGGTTGCGGTACACAAGGATTAGACGAAGTAAGCGCCTTGTTAAAGACTCCGGCAATCGAAATTGTCGGAGTGGCAGACCCCAACAGGGAAAGTTATGATTATATCCATTGGAGTGAAAACGGTTTGCGTAATCAATTACGCAGATTAATCAACGAACCACAGTGGAAAGACGGAATTAAAGGGATTCCCGGCGGGCGGAATGTTATGAAGGAGATTGTTGAAATCTACTACCGAAAAAATCGCTCCGGATACAAAGGTTCTATCCCTGCTGTGGAGGACTATCGCGAGTTGTTGGACAAAATAAAGGATGTGGATGCCGTAAAGATTATGTCGCCCGACCACTTGCATGCATATCAGGCCGTTGACTGCTTGAAACGCGGGAAGCACGTAATCATGCACAAACCCTTGGGCAATAAAATGGCAGAAGCAATGAAAGTGGTCGATATTGCCGCATCTTCCAAACTTTCCACCCATTTGATGGCCTGTAATGCTTCCGGTAGCGGCAATATCGGCTTGATAAAAAAATGGATTGATGCCGGTGCCATTGGACGATTGAAAGAAATACACAATTGGAGTAACCGCCCCGTGTGGCCGCAATATCCGGAGATACCGGCTGACAAACCGCCCGTACCCGACGGATTAAACTGGGATTTGTGGTTGGGACCTGCCGAGATGCGAGACTACCACCCACATTATACACATGCCACTTTCCGCGGTTGGTATGAGTTTGGTGCCGGAGCCATCGCCGATATGGGCTATTATAGCCTTTTGCCTGTTTTTGATACCTTTAAGTTGGATTCGGCAATCACGGCAAGCACCCGCTTCTCGCGCGTGGTCGGACTAAGGAACAATGTACCCGCAACTGTTGTGAATAACTATTCCTACCCGCTGGCTGCTGCTTATCGCTTTGAAGTTCCGTATAAGGATGGTTCGGACAAAATTATCCTGCAATGGCACGACGGCGGCATGAAACCGCAAACTCCCGAAGGATACGAGGGCGACGACCTACCTGTTGAAGGCATGATGTTTCTGGGCGAAAAGGCTGCCATTGTTGCCGGTTTCCTGCGTGAAAATCCGAAAATTGTTGGTGCACAGGCATCGCTCTATTCCCATATCGAATCTCCCTTGCCCGCAAATCCTTACGAGGCATCGCCTGACGGTGTTGAACGCTGGCTGCAAAACTGGATTGACGGTTGCCGTGGAAAAGGCAAAGGAACGGGGGCGTTTGAACACGCAAAGGAAGTAAATGAAACGTTCAATCTCGGTTCCGTTTCCTTGATGAGCAACGGGAAAAAATTAGAATACGACCCCAAGACACGCACCATTACCAATGATGCAGAAGCAAATAAACTCCTTACCCGCAATATCCGCCAAGGTTGGGAAATATAATTAAACACTTTAAAAACAACAAGTATGACAACACGACGTAATTTTATCAAACAAACCGCATTAGGCGCTACTGCCATGATGGCTGCTCCGTTTGTCGGTACTGCCGCAATCTCTGAAACGAAAACCAGTAACAATCCTAATGTACTTAAACCGATGCGTATATCTACGCTTTCCTACTCTTTTCACGGTTTAGTCGGGAAAGGCATGATGGACATCTTTCATTTCTTTGAAACGTGTAAATATCGTTACCATTTAGATGCAGCCGACCTGTGGAATGGTATGATTACCAGCACGGAAGATAAATTCATCCATAAAGTAGCCTCTGCTCTCGAAGACTATCAACTGTTCGTGCCCAATATTGCTGTGGATGGTGCGCATATCATGCACGCCGGCAATGATGACCCCGCCAAACTCCGCGCCTTGCAAGACCGTTACATGCAGATAGCCAAACTCTGGGGTGTGGGTTTTGTCCGCTTTGATGCCGGTCCTCACATGCTCAATGGTCGCAAAGATGTGGACGGATGGACGAATCAGGAATTTGATTTTATTGTGAAGCGCTACAAAGAACTGGCGCAATACGCACACGACAATGGTTTCAAAGCAGGGGCGGAGGTACATTGGGGACCCGAACGATGCTGGAACCACATGGAAAAGCTTATCAAGGCAGTCGATCATCCCGGATTCGGTATCTGTATGCACTTCGGCGGATGGAGTGGTACGTATGAAGAGAATTTGGTTGCCGAAAAAGCCGCCGCCAAGTATGTCTGCCACACCCATATTCCTTGGGACTGCTGTGAAGATATTAATCTTCCCAAACGCTTGTCTGTCTTGCGCGATGTCGGATATACCGGCTATTACAGTGTCGAACAACATTCTGCACAGAATGAATATAATTTAGTTGAAGTGCAACTCGGCAAAGTGAGGGCTGTCCTTACCTCGTGGAACAAAGGTGGTAGCGGTGAACTGTATCCGACGAAATAAAATGAACAAGACGATAAATAAATAGTTATTTCTTTTATAAATTTTAACCAAATAAAAAATCATTGATATGAAAAACATTACAAACTTTCTTTTATCTATTTGCACATTCATGATATGTGCTTGTCAGGTATTGCCTCCCGCGGCTTTGTTGCCTATCTCCGATGAAAATCAGTTGGCATGGCACAAACACGAGCAATATGCGTTTATTCACGAAAGTCAAGTAATGATTTTTTGTTTCATTACCATGTTGTGTTGCAGCTCGTTTGGAAATCCCGCGATTTTCATGTAATTTTGTAGATATTTTAAAACCAACAATCATGAAAAATTTACCGATAGGCATACAATCGTTTGAGG
>JAITTD010000043.1 GCA_031287245.1 Bacteroidales bacterium | reverse complement strand
AATTAATTGGGAATCAATACCCCCCTGTGTACTACAAAACGTTTTCCAAAAATGCTGCTGCTGATTATCAATATGATAGAAAATCAACCCTCGCCAAATCGCAAAAAATAAGCATTTTTACCCCTAAAATCGCAAAAAATTTAACATTTTTTAACAAAATTCAGGTGGGAAGCTGCAATGTGGGTTAAAATCTACGGTTAATAAAGTGTAATCCCTGCGGGACTGCAGGACGCATACAAACCCTTATTTTTAATAAAAGTTCCCTTAGTAGCGGAGAGAATCCTCCCCAATCCTCCCCTTATTCCCTTATATCAATAAAATAATGGAATAAGGGAGGAAGGTGGTGATACGATAGTGATACGATAGTGATTCAGTGGTGATACGGTGGTGATACGGTGGTGATACATTCGTAATTCGTAATTTTTAATTCGTAATTAGCTTAACGATTCACCGTTTTTGTTCCGGGTGACTCCGTTCATCCGTTTCTCCGTTCATCCGTTTCTTCGTTTCTCCGTTTCTCCGTTCACCCGGTCAAAAAAAGATTTAGCCATTTAACCAAAAAAAATATACTTTTGCAGCAATTTAAAATTTGGCATGGTTTCAGTGAATCAGTTAACCGTATCGTTTGGCGGTACGGAGTTATTCTGTAATATCAGTTTTCTGGTCAATCCGAGGGACCGGGTGGGGTTGGTCGGCAAAAACGGCGCGGGCAAGTCCACCCTGTTGAAAATTTTTGCGGGCTTGCAGGAAGCCACTTCCGGCAGTGTCACCGTTCCCAGTGGCGTAGAGATAGGCTATTTGCCGCAGCAAATGATTCACCAGAGCGGGAAAACCGTGCTGAACGAAACGCGCACCGCCTTCGACCGCATCCTGAACATTCAGCGGGAGATAGACCGCATCAACACAGACATAGCCGAACGCACGGATTACGATTCGGAGGCGTATATGGACCTTCTGCATCGTTCTGCCGAACTGTCCGAGCGGCTGCAACTGCTCGGAGTTGCCAGTATTGACGCCGACATTGAAAAAACGCTTGTCGGACTGGGCTTTAACCCAAGCGAATTCAACAGACAAACATCTGAACTGAGCGGCGGATGGCGAATGCGCATCGAACTGGCTAAAATCCTGTTGCAGCGCCCTCAAGTGTTGCTGCTTGACGAGCCTACCAACCACTTGGACATTGAGTCCATTCAATGGTTGGAGAATTATCTGAAAGATTTTGCAGGCGCTGTGGTGCTGGTGTCGCACGATCGCGCGTTTTTGGACAACGTTACCCAGCGCACGGTCGAAATATCTTTGGGCAAGATTTACGATTACAAGGCGCCTTACACGAAATATCTCGAATTGCGAAAGGAGTTTCGCGAGCAGCAACTGGCAGCCTACCGCAACCAGCAGAAAATGATTCAGGACACCGAAACCTTCATTGAGCGTTTTCGCTACAAAGCCACCAAAGCCGTGCAGGTGCAGTCGCGCATCAAACAACTGGACAAGGTGGAGCGCTTGGAAGTGGAAGACGAGGATTTGACCGCCATTCACGTGCGTTTTCCGGCAGCGCCGCGCTCGGGAGCGATAGTGGTGGAAACCGGTGCGCTGGTGAAGCGCTACGGCGAAAAACTGATACTGAACGGCGTTGATTTGAAGATACATCGCGGTGAAAAAGTGGCTTTTGCCGGAAAAAACGGTGAAGGAAAATCCACCATTTCCAAAATCATCATGGGCGAAGTGGCTCACGAACAGGGCACGGTGACCATAGGACACAACGTGAAAACAGGCTACTATGCGCAAAATCAGGATGAGATAATGGACGAGGAACTAACCGTGTTTCAAACCATTGACAATGTGGCGGTGGGCGACGTGCGCACCAAAATACGCGACCTGTTGGGCGCGTTCCTCTTCCGTGGCGACGATATTGACAAAAAGGTGAAAGTGCTGTCGGGCGGCGAACGTTCGCGTTTGGCGATGGTGAAGTTGCTGTTAGAGCCCTACAACCTGCTTCTGCTTGATGAACCGACCAACCATTTGGACATCCGCTCAAAAGACGTGCTCAAACAGGCGTTGCTCAAATATGACGGCACGCTGATAATTGTATCCCACGACCGCGATTTCCTTGACGGACTGGTGACCAAAGTCTATGAATTTCGCGACAAGCAGGTGAAGGAGCACATAGGTGGAATTTATGACTTTCTGCAAAAGAAAAACATCGTTAATTTGCAGGAATTGGACAAAAAAGCAGTCATCACGCGGCAGGCGGCGACTGCTTCTCAGGAAAACAAGACCGAGAGCAAGAATACGAAGGACAATTATCTCGAAAAAAAGGAATGGGACAGGCAGGTGCGGAAAATCGCCACGCAAGTGGCTGACATGGAGACGAAAATAACCCGTATTGAACGGGAAATTGACACCACCGAAAACCTTTTGGCGGTTCCGGAACATTTGGACGCCGAAGAAATAGAAAATATGTCGAAACATTATCAACAATTGCAAAATGAGTTGCAGCAAGCGATGCAAACATGGGAACAACTAACGGTGGAACTGGATAAAATCAAATCGCTATGACACAATCATTCATTTTCGCCACAGCCAACCCCCACAAGTTGGAGGAAGTGAAGGCAATGCTGCCGGCGCATATCAGACTGCGCAGCCTTTCTGACATCGGGTTCAGCGGCGACATCCCCGAAACAGAACCGACTTTGGAAGGAAATGCGCTGCAAAAGGCACGGTATATCTTCGATCGTTTCGGAAAACCCTGCTTTTCAGACGACACCGGCTTGGAAGTGGAAGCATTGAACGGCGCGCCGGGTGTGTATTCCGCCCGTTATGCCGGCGCCACAGGCTCGCAGGAGGAAAAAGCGCAGGCGAATATGTCCAAACTGTTGGCAGAACTGTCCGGCATCGGCAACCGCAAAGCACGTTTTCGTACAGTCATTGCCTATATGGATGCTTCCGGCAACGCACATCTGTTTGAGGGCACTGTCAATGGCGCTATCAGCGAAGAACCCTGCGGAACCACCGGCTTCGGCTACGATCCGCTATTTGTACCTGAAGGCTACGACCTCTGTTTTGCGCAAATGCCTTTGGACGAAAAAAACCGGATTAGCCACAGAGCACGAGCGTTTGGGAAATTTGCCGATCAATTGAGAATGGAGAATGAAAAACACTGCTAACCCCGTAAGGATTTGGCGCAATGATTTTCCGGCAACGCAGTCATACTTTTCTACGGTATCGGCGTGAGGCTTGCGATAGAAGCAATCACTAATGTTGTCAGCAACCAGATGGTTATCACTATTACCGCAGATTTTTTAGCATTGATGCCTGCCAGTCGCGAAATGCCAAAAATCATCACCACAACAAACCATATCTCGAAAAAGGTGATGCTGCTCAGGAAACTGTAAAGGAACACCCCAGTGTTTTTGATGTCAAACAGGGCATTCAAGCCTGTGGGAGAGACGTCAAGCGGGTGTTGCATGCTTTCCACACCTTTTATCAATACCAGCACCACTGTATTGACGTATCCGCCAATGGCTTTAATCATGTAAGCCGCTATGGACAGGGCAAACAATTCCTTAAAAACTTTTTTCCCCTTGCAGATGGACGTTCCGGCATATACAAGGGCTGCCGTCACCAGCGAAGAGAAGAGCAGGGAGAGAGGGACCAGCGCCAGAGTCACGTACCGCGTAATGGTGGTAACGGCTGACATGCTTTTCATGGCTTCCCGCTGTTCGGGTGTCAATGTATGAAGACTCAGTTCCATGATCCTGTCCTGTACAGGAAACAAAAAATAACTGATCACTATCAAAACCACACTGATTATCACACAATCCACCCCCCATGAGGGCTTTGCACCGATATTTCCAAACGCTTTCTCAGGTTGATACAAGATTTTAAAACAATTCATAACTCAAAATTTATTAAATGATTATAGCCACAAAGGTAAACATTTTTTTAATGATTGAGAAAAAAAGTTTCAGGTTTCGAGTTTCGAGTTTTGAGTTTCGAGTTTCAGAACCCGAAACTTCAAACTTCAAACTCGAAACCCGAAACTTCAAACTTCAAACCCGAAACCCGAAACCCGAAACCGTTCTTCCGTTCTACCCGTTCCTCATTCCGTCTTCAAACGATGTCAGCGCAGCCTTTGCT
>JAITTD010000323.1 GCA_031287245.1 Bacteroidales bacterium | reverse complement strand
TTGTTTTTAGATTGAATAAAATTTCTGCAAATGTAGGATAATTTAACGATACAAACAATTTTTTTCGGCGGCTATTTTTATTTTCAAGTGAAAATTTTGTATCTTTGTGCATTATTAATCTTACAGCAATGGATAAAAGAGAAGTTATTATAGACAAGGTCAAAGCGTACAAGGATTTAGTCAACACATCCTTTCCTGTAAAGATAGAACAATTTTTTCTTTTCGGTTCGTATGCAAAAGGAAATCCACACAAAGACAGTGACATAGACGTGGCATTGATAGTGGAACATCTTGATGACGATTACAATATTTTGGAAACAGAACCTTTGCTTTGGTCGTTGCGGAGACAGATAGATTCCCGCATAGAACCTTTTGTCATTGCCCGCGATACGGATTATGCCGGATTTCTTGACGAAGTTCAACGCACCGGAGTGGAAATATAGTCGTTGCCAATTGACCACATTTTATCTATGCAATCGAACTGCTTTTATTCAAACGAAAGATAGGGCGCTATCTTTTGTGCTTCCTCCTGCGTCAGAATATTGTTTTTCACCAATTCATCCATCGTTTTGATGCCGGTTTGTATCTTGCGATAATACAAAATACCACGTGTTTGTTGCTCGTTTAGGTATGGGTGGTTTATCATCTCTTTGAAAATAGCCTTGTTGACGGGTATTTTGCGTATTAATCCGCTGTCTGTCGTTAATTGCGGTTTTAACTGTGCCACTAATGCCGAATCTATGCCATACACCTCGTTCAATTGTTCCACGTTTGCGAAACCTCCTGCGCGATTTCGATATTTGATAATACGTGACGCAAAAACGGGTCCGATGCCTCTCAATTGCGTCAGCAAAGCGCTGTCGGCAGAGTTTAATTCCACGATAATGGGTGCGGCTGTTTCGCTGTGTTCGACATCCGGTCGAGGCTCAACAGCCGGTTTTACAGCCGTTGTATGCGCCGATTCTGTGGCAAATCGGATGTAGGGCGCCACAGACTCGTAGAGGGAAAAAGGAATGGTATATAACTTTTTCAAATCTTCCTTTTTGCGAAAAGTCCCGCCTTTTGCCTGATAATTGCGTATGTTACGAATCTGTCGCTCGTTCAAGCCGAGTTTTTGCCATTCCTGGTTGCCGATATGGTTCGGGTCAAAGTAGAAATAAGTCCGCTTGTTCACCGGTTCTCCGGCAGGGGTTATTTCTGTGTTGTTCCAATCCGGCTCTCCGGCTGGGCGAAATAAGGTCAGCGCTTCATGATAGCCTGTATCATCGACTTTTTGTTGCGCCAGCCATTCCGGAAGTATTAGTTTAACAGCAAATGCAAGCATAATAAACCCGCACAGCACCATGATCCCGTATCTTTCCGAATGCGAGAAATTGAAATACTGTTTCAGGTTATTTTTCCACGACATTTATGATTTATTCGTCGTAGCTGTCCTGTGAGACATTGTCTGCGCTTTCTTCGCTCTTGCCTTCCATTGGTGAGTCAGCATCTTCGCTGTTTGCACCGAATTGCTTCTCGAACTCCTCTTCGGTCAGGTGGTCTATCTTTACATTCACCTTGACTAAATAACTGACATCTTCCAAATCAACGGTGATGGCATGAAAAGATTCCCCGTTAGGCTTCTCTATCTTCCGGATGGCATCCCCATATCCCAAAGGATATTTCTCTTTGATAGCCTGTAATACGTCTTCCGAACAATTTTTATAACTAACCACTAATCGCTTCTTTTGTTCCATTATTTTCACTAATTTGATGACAGATGAGAGATTAAAATTTCACGCAAAATAAATGTAATTTTACGTAAAAAAAAAGAGTTTGTACTTTTATATTATGGAAATATTTTCATAAAAAAAGTTAAATACCGTTCTTGAAATTGATTATTAACAAGAAAGATGCGATATTCGCAAATTATTTTGATAAAGATAAACGAATAAAACCTGACATGATGTTTTCTCCGATAAACAGAATATTTTCCGTTATTTTGTGTTGTGGTCTGTTGATGACAACAGCGAATGCGCAAAATCAAGATGCTTCTGCGCCTAAATATGTATTTACTCTGGAAGATGTGGTGCATTTGGCAAAAGAGCAATCCAATGCCGCTATTGCTGCCAGACATCAATTCCGGTCAAGTTATTACAGATACAGGGCATACAAAGCCAGTTATTTACCGCAAGTGACGCTAACCACCAGCCCTACCACTTACGACCATTCCATCTACACTGTAAATTCAGCCAATGGCGGAGATTTTCAATCACAGGAAGTGACACGAAACACATTCACGTCGTCGGCGGGTTTAAACGTTTCGCAGGAAGTGGCTCTTACGGGCGGAAGTGTTTCTCTTATGTCCGATTTTAGACGGGTTCAGAACCTGACCAGCAAAAATACGGATTATACCACCAGCCCCCTCAGGTTGCTGTTCAGTCAGCCGCTCAACGGGTATAACCAGTTGAAATGGGAGAAAAAGATAGAACCGTTGCGTTATGAAGAAGCAAAACAGTATTATATCGCCCAGTTGGAAATGGTGTCTGCTGTTGCAACGACGCGGTTTTTCAACCTGGCTTCGGCTCAAATTGCACTCACCATGGCGGAAGTGAATTTAGCCAACAACAAAGAGTTGTATGACATTTCCAAAGGGCGTTATATGATTGGCACGATAGCGGAGGACGCCTTGCTGCAGATGGAATTGCGATATATGCAGGCAGAAAGCGCCCTCAGTACCGCTCAGATAGAAATAGAACTGGCACGGATGAGTTTGCGCTCCTATTTGGGATTCAGAGATAATGTAGTCATTGAATTGAACATCAACCCCGGCGTGCCGGCATTGAAAATCCCGTCCGACAAGGCGTTAGAGTATGCTCTGCACAACAGTCCCGATGTAATATCCTACAACCGGCAAATACTTGATGCCGAACAGGCAGCAGCAAGAGCAAAATCGCAAAAAGGAGTCACCATGAGCCTTTCCGCCTCGTATGGATTGAATAAAACCGCTACCGAATTTAATCAGGCATATTCGCCCCGTTTTGACGATGCACAGGGAGTGGCGCTCTCCATATCCATTCCCATCCTTGACTGGAACCAGTCCCGAAACCGCTATCGTCAGGCAAAATCACAACAGGAGATGATTCAGACGCAAATGGAACAAAGCACAACCGACTTCCAGCAACAGGTGTTTTTGCAGGTAATGCAGTTCAATATGCAGGAAAAGCAGGTTTATATCAATGCCAAAGCCGACACGGTGGCGCAAAAAGGCTACGAAGTGGCGCGGCAGAGATATTTCACAGGCAAAGTGAATGTCACCGATTTGAATATCGCCGACGATGCTAAAAACGCTGCCAAGCAGAAATATATTTTGGAACTGGGCACTTATTGGCAGTACTATTACAGGGTCCGCCAATATACCCTGTTCGATTTTCTCAACAACAAACCGTTGGATGTCAATTTTGACGATATTATCGGCGAATGATCACCGTATTTACCAATTCACCGGACTTTGATACCGCCCAATGGCTGGCATATCCCTTCATTTCGGCTGTTTATCCGGTTGATGATTTGTGCTCGTCTCAAACCGTTGCTGCCGTTTTGCGGCAAAGCCATACCGCCTGTACATTAATGTGTGACTCGCTCGGTAAAAAAGTCGAAATCACGCAGGAATCACTGAAAAGAATGATGGATATTGCCCTGCAAACCGGTGCCGACTGGGTCTATTCCGACTATTATCTCGAAAAAGACGGCAAAACGGAGGCGTATCCTCTGATTGATTATCAGCAAGGCAGCCTGCGCGATGATTTCCGCTTCGGAGCACTGGTAGCAGTACGCACTGACGCTTTTCGCGAAGCAGCCTCGACAGTGGACTATCAATACAGATATGCCGCCATGTATCGCTTGCGGTTGGCAATAGCACAGCGAAACCGCATCTTTCACATTCGTGAAATGCTTTACACTTGCAGAGAAACACAAGATGCCTCTTTCGAGAAGGCAATGTTTGCGTATGTTGACCCTGCCAATCGCGATGTGCAGCAGGAAATGGAGCAGGCTTGCACCGATTATCTCAAAACCGCCAACGCATGGATTGCGCCTGAAAGCTTGCAAACGGTGGATGTGTCGCAAAACGATTTCCCCTGCGAGATTTCTGTGATAATACCCGTTCGCAACCGGCACAAAACCATCGGCGACGCCATTGATTCGGCATTCAGCCAGACGGCGACTTTCGCTTTCAACGTGATAGTAGTGGACAACCATTCCGATGACGGCACTACGCAAGTGATAGCCGAAAAAGCAAACAAGTATCCCCATCTGATACACCTTATTCCCGACAATCGGAATTTGGGCATTGGCGGTTGCTGGAACGCAGCGGTCAATCATCCGGACTGCGGACGTTTTGCCGTACAGTTGGACAGCGACGACCTGTATGCCGGCACGGATACTCTCAGCCGGATAGTGGACTGCTTCTACGAAACCCGTGCGGCAATGGTTATCGGCGCCTATCGAATGGTGGATTTCGATTTGAACGGGTTACCGCCCGGAATCATCGACCATCGCGAGTGGACACGCGAAAACGGGCACAACAATGCCTTGCGAGTCAACGGATTCGGTGCCCCTCGCGCCTTTTACACACCGGTGATTCGCGAAACCGGCTTTCCCAATGTCAGTTATGGTGAAGACTACGCGGTGGCGCTGACTATATCCCGCCGTTACATCACAGGGCGTATCTACGAACCGGTGTATTTGTGCCGCCGCTGGAGCGGAAATTCCGACGCAGGGCTTACATTGAGCAAACAGAACGAATACAACCTTTATAAAGACAGCATCCGAACCATTGAGTTTCGGGTTTCGAGTTTCGGGTTTTGAGTTTCGAGTTTCGGGTTTCGAGTTTCGGGTTTTGAGTTTCGGGTTCCCCCGTTCATCCGTTTCTCCGTTTCTCCGTTCCCCCGTTTCTCCGTTCCCCCGTTCATCCGTTCATCCGTTTCTCCGTCTGAACATCATCCAGTATCCGATGGGCAGTACTGTTACTACCCAAATCATGGAAATGAGGGTGCCGAAGAAAATGACAATGCCCAGGGGGCTCAGCAGCAGGCTATGGCTTATCATCATCGGGAGGACGCCCATTGCGGCAGCCGATGAGGTGAGAAATATCGGGCGAAGACGTCGTTTGCCGGCTTCAAAAGCGGCTTGGCGAACGGGCAAACGTTGTTTCTTTCGCAATTCTTCAGCATAGTCGAACATGATAATGCCGTTGCGGACGATGATGCCGACCAGGGTCACAATGCCGAGCATGGAAGTCACGCAGAAATCGGTTCCCATCACCCATACGCCGAAAGCCGCACCGAAAAGGCTGAGTACAGCGGAGGCAAGCGTCAAAAGCGCCAGTTTCAGTTTGCGGAAGTGGAACACCAGAATCATAAAGATGATGAATATCGACATCGCTATGGCTTTGACCATGGGGACGACCACCATGGTGTCCAATTCCTTCATTCCGCCTGTTTCCACCATCATGCCTTCCGGCAGTGTCGGCAGGATGCTTTCGCCCAAATGCTTTTCCACTTTTTTCAGCGCCCATTCCAGGTTTTCACCCCATTTCATATCTGCCAATACGCTTATTTGGCGTGTTCCGTTGCGGTGTGCAATTTGTCCCTGTGTCCATTCGGGCTTTATGTCGGCAATTTGCCGCAGCGGGATGCTGGCGCCCGGGATGACGCCCGCTATGTAAATATCGCCCACGCGGTTGAAATCCGGTTGGGTGATGCTTGACTTCACCACTACCGGCACCGGATAATCGTCTTCCCACAGCGTGGCAACAGGCAAACCGGTCAGGTTAGCCGCCAGATGAGTGGAAACCAAAGCCTTTTTGATACCCAAACGACCGGCTTCCACGGGGTCTATCTCCACACGCACTCCCGGCAGCATTTCCTCAAAATTGGTGCGCACCCACGACAATTCGGGAAGGGTGTGCATATATTCTGCCAGTTGAGCGGCTTGTTGCTGCAATTCATCCAGGTTTTCGCCATAGAAACGAATCTCTATCGGCGCTGCCACATATTGAAAGTCAAGTTGCTTGAATTTGACGTATGCTTCGGGAAAATAGAAGGCGTAGCGGTCGGTGTATTCGGAAAGAATTTCCACCGTTGCCTCGATGGATGCCGTGTTGACGATAAACTGTCCGTAAGCCCTGGATGGGATATTGGGCGCATACACGGCATGGAAACGGGGCGAACTGGTGCCTACGAATTTGGTGACGGATTTCACACGGGCGTCGCGCCGAAGGATGTTTTCCATGCTGTCGCACACCTGCGCAGTTTGTTGAAGCGTGCTTCCCTGCGGGAGGTATATCTCCACGGCAAACTGGTCGCGCTCCACCACCGGCATCATTCGTTGGGGAATGTGTATAAACAGGATAACGGCAGCCATCACCGACAGCAAAACCGTTCCCAGCGTCAGTTTGGGATATTCAAACACTTTCGCCAGCAAACGGTTGTAAGCGTTTTGCAGCACATCCAGCATACTGCGGCGCGGTGGGCGGGCGGCATGTGTGTTTGGCTTCAATCCGGCGCTGACAAACATGTACTGTATGTATGGAATCAGCAACATGGCAACGCCCAAGGACACGAACAGAGCGATGGTCATCGTCCACGGGAAAAATTCGAGGAAATCATACACATAACCGTTCATCGTCACCAGAAAGGGCATGAAGGTGATGCTGATGGCCAGCGTTGCCGAAAGGATGGACTTGAAATATCCTACAGCGCTGCTGGTAGCGGCGTGCCAGCGCGACAAACCGTGGTCAAGTTGGTCGATATAGTTATCCACAATCACCACCGAATCGTCCACCACCAAGCCGAGCACGATAATCAGCGCCCCCAGGGTAATCATGTTGAGCGGAATCCCTGCGGCATACATAACGCCCAGCGTGATGAATACGGTGACGGGGATGGCAGTGGCAGCCACCGCAGCCACACGGAACGGCAACATCACCATAGTGACCAGAATGACGGCGATGATGGCTGTCATCAATTCTTTCAGAAAGGTATGGATGGAGCGGCTGACTACTTTGGGCTGGTCTGCTATCCGGTACATTCCGACGCTTTCGGGCAAGTCGTTTCTGAATTGCGCCAGCACTTCTTCCACCTTTTCGCCAAAAGCGATAATGTTTTCGCCTTGTCGGGCTTCCATCGACAGCAGCACGCATTTTTTGCCGTTGTTGGAGATATAACTGTCTGCCTCTGAATATTCGCGCACCACCTTTCCGATGTCTTTCACACGGATGATGTGCCCTGCGGCATCTGTATATACAATTTGCTCGGCTATCTCCTGTTCCGACCGGTAAACATCTGCAATATGCACAGGCGCTGTCATGGCAGGATTGTCTACACTTCCGCCCGACAGGCTGAATCCCTGAATGAAAAGGTTGGCTACCAGTGTGGATGAGCCAATGCCGTAGGCGGTCAGTTTGTCGTTGTCTGTATAAATGGAAATCTGCTCGCTGCGGGTTCCGTAGCGGCGAAGGTTTGCCACGCTCGGAATCATTCGCAAACGGCTTTCGAGCGCAGTGAGGTAGCCTTCCAGTTCGCGGCAGGTCTTGTCGTCCGACTCCAGGGTGATGAGCAGCGCCGCCACATCGCCAAAATTATCATTGGCAACCAACGCCACCACACCGGCAGGCAAGGTGGTTTTCAAGCCCGCAAGCCCGTGCTTTATTTTCGACCATACTGCATCCTTGTCCTTCACCTCGTCGCTCAGTTCCAAATAGACGAAAACGATACCGTCGCGCGAATGCGAATAAGTCTTTTCACGGTTCACTTCGGGAAACGCCAGCAGGTATTTTTCCAAAGGATTGGTCAATTGAGCCTCCACTGTTCGGGAATCGGCGCCCGGATAAACGCCTGTCACCAAGCCCTGCCGGTTGATAAACACCGGAAATTCCTGCTTGGGCATCACCATCAGGGCGTAGATACCGGCAACCATCAACATTCCTGCAATCAGAAAAACCACCTGCCGGTAGCGCATCGCCCAACTGACTATGTTACCCATCTGCTTGTTCCGTTCCTTCATCTTCTCAATTAAAAACACGCAAAGTTAAAAATCAATTGACAATTGACAATTAAAAAGATTAACTTTGCCCCCACTA
>JAITTD010000280.1 GCA_031287245.1 Bacteroidales bacterium | reverse complement strand
ATTCGCCCACAAAATAAGGGAATAAGGGTAGAGGAATGTTTCGGGTTTCGAGTTTCGAGTTTCGAGTTTCGAGTTTCGAGTTTCGGGTTTCGGGTTTCGAGTTTAAACCCCGAAACTTTAAACCTGAAACTTTAAACTTTAAACCTGAAACTTTAAACTTTAAACCCGAAACTTTAAACCTGAAACCTGAAACTCAAAACTTTAAACATGAAACTTTAAACCCGAAACATCTTCAATCTGCCCTAAAACGACAGCGACACCACCCTCGTCATATTATATCGCGACTGTGGCGATTCTTTGCAGCGGGCGCCTATGCGAAGATAATAGGTTTTGCCCGCCTTAAAGCCTGTGAAGGTTTTAGTGATGGTTACACTCCCATCTGCTTGGGCTGCCGTAAGATTTTCATCCTGCATGCTGCTCACATCGGTGTCGAAAACATTAGCGCCTACAAATTGCGTGCGGTTGGATGCAAACAGGCGCCAATTTTGGATGGTGGCATGTGAGATGGTATCACCATCCGACCCGAGCAACACATTCGTTGTTACCTTGAACGAAACCACTATTGCTGCAGAATTGGTCGAGCTTTGCTGAATAATCACCTCGCTGAAACTGCAATACGGCGTTACCTCAAAATCGACTTTCGCTTCTTTGCCCGACCGGATTTCAACCGGTATGGTATCGATATCCGCAGTGTGAAAGGGTCCGTCTTTCGGATACACGCTGTAACTGCCCTTGAATATGCGGGTGTTGCGGAACGTGCCGTCGGCTTTGCCCCAAAAGTCCTGTCCACGCTTTTCTTCGCTGGCTGTCCAACTGTCTTCTCTGCAATATATCAGAAAACCATTGGGCTGCTCTGTCACCAAACCCTCGCCGGTGGTCACATCCATCACCGTACCGGTAATGATACCATCCGCCTCATCGTAATTATCTATCTCGCAACCCGAAAAAAGGAGCGGAACCATAAAAATACAAATTAACTTCTTCATACTAATTCTTTTAATTTTTGCTATGTAATTTTTGTTTTGACAAGGGGCATGCCCCCTTGCTATTCATCATACTAAAACGTCTGTTCCGGATTGGGTATTATCAACTCATTGGCTTTATCCTGACCTATATCTTGATAATAATACCGTTGCGTGAACGTAAATCTCTTATCTCCACTCTCACTGCCGGCGGGATAATCGCGCTTCATATAGTAATGTTTATCCCCGTTGCCGGTCCAGAAATAAATGGGTTTCACCCCCTCCCAGCGTTCACCGTTTATTTCTTCGTGAGCCACGCGCCAGCGCACCAAATCCCAGTAAGTTTTATTCTCAAAATAAAGTTCCTTGCGGCGTTCGCTGCGTACTGCCTCGATGGTCAGCGTAGCGGCATTGTATTTGTCGGCTTGGGCGCCCGCGCGTTCGCGAATATCTCGGATAATCTGTGCTGCTTCCGCCATTTTCTCCGTTTCGCCGGTGAGCACGTTCAATTCTACGGCTACTTCGGCAATGTTCAGCAGCACTTCGGCATAACGGAACTCAATCCAGGGATTTACATCGCCGTGGCTCGTGTCTTTGATGTATTCTTCCAACAGGGCAGGGTCAAACCATTTGCGGTTATAAATGCCGGTGCAGGTAGAACGGTCGAACCCCATACCGCTTTTGCCCTGAATCGTCATCTCTTGTCCGTCTTCTTCATACCTCAGGTCAAAACTGGCTGTATGCTTCACATCGGTTGCATTGTAAGAAGTAGCGCCTTTGGGCATAATGCCGTAACGGACTTCTATTTCTTCGTTGCGAATGACACTGCCGGGCAGGGTAACGCTGCCCTGTAAACGCGGCTCAATACCTTCAAAAACATCCAACGGATTTTGATAGAGGATGGGGGCATTGTCTGTGCCTGTCAGGGCTTCATTCAAGACAAACGGCTGTCCGGCTTTGCTTTTCAAAGCATCCGGCAACAAAGCGGCGTCGGCATATTCAAACCGTTCCACCAAGTCGAGCGTTACCGATTGACTGCCTCCGTAGCCCGGATTCAACTGATAGGGCAAACAGTTGGCGCTGTGAGTGCCTGTTGATTGCAACTGCATGTATTGCAGCGAAAACATGGCTTCCTTGTTGGCGCTCGGCGTAACATAGAATATCTCCTCGAAATTTTTCTTGATGGCTGCCGGATCGTCGGCTTTCCATGAATTTTTATACAGCGCATACTGACCGCCATTGACTATCGCTTTTGCGGCATCGTAAGCCATTTGGTAATAGCCGGCGGCATGTTCTTTTTTCACGCCGGTGATACCGTCTGCATAATACGCTCCTGCCGGATATTTCTCGCCGTAGTTGGCGATGGAGGCGGCAAACAGCGCCACGCGCGACTTCAATGCATACGCATCCCACTTATTGGCAAAGCCTTCGACACGCTCCGTGCTGCTGCCGAACAGTTCGATGGCTTTGTCGCAATCGGCAAGAATAAAATCGTAGCACTCTTTTTCGCGGCTGCGAGGGCGTTTTATCTCGTCAAGGCTTTCCTTCGGATAGTTGAGCACTTTATCCACAATGGGCACGCCACCATAGCGTTTCACCATCTCGAAATAGCGGAATGCGCGTATCCAGAGAGCCTGCGCCTTCCACGAACGCACTTTTTCCGGCGCAAAACTGCCTTCGTACTTGTCTATTGTTTCCAGAAAATAGTTCGTCCGGCGGATATGCCCATAGTCCCACACCCAGCGTTCATTGGGCGAATAATTGCCTGTCCACTTGTTGAAGGTGCTGCCGCCGACATTGCCGTTGTTGTTGTAAATACTTTTGATAAAATCACCCACATACGTATCAGGCGTATCAGCGCCGGCGCGCTCTCCCTGCCAGAACTGAATAATGGGCACATCCTTATAGATGCGCGCCATATAAGCCAGTACGCCTTCTTCGGAAGTAAATATCTCGTCATCGGTCGTGAAATTGGGAGGAGGAACATCCAAATCCACACACGACCACAATCCGGACAGTCCTAAAACCATCAGTCCGACTGTCAAATTCTTTTTTAATATCTTATTCATATTATTCATTTATTAATTATTTATTGTCTTGAACTGTGATTTTCGTATGATTTAAGTGATTTATATGAAGCCCGCGCGGCTGCGGTTATGAATTATGAATATTCAACCCTTCGGGTTGGCGATACTCTTCCATCATGCTAATCATATTCATCATATTAAAATCATAGTTCAGACATTTGATGAATCCCCTTGTTAAAATGTCAGATTGATACCAAAATTAAACGACTTATTCAGTGGATAACTGGCGGACTGTTCGGGGTCTTGCAGTTTCATCTTAGTAAGCGTAAATAAATTGTAGCCATTGGCAAACACCCGTACATTGTCTAACCCTGCCTTCTTCGTTATTTTTGTCGGAAGGGTATAGCCCAGTTCAAGCGTTTTCAAGCGGAGATAATCCGAGCGTATCAGCCAAAACTGCGACTTTTGGGTAATAAAGTCCCTGCCATTACCGGCGTAGGTAGAAGGATATGTTCCCGCCACCCAGGCGCTGCCATCGCTGGGTCCGTTGTCGGTCGAAAATTCATCGGCGCGATGCCAGCGGTCAACAAACTCCTGAAAGCCGCTACCGGTGCTTGAGAAATTACCTATAAAATTACCGTCCAACATCTTGCTGTTCATAGCCGTCCCCTGCAACGTGAAGCTCAAATCAATCCCTTTCCAGTCGCCGCTAAAAGAGAAGCCGAACGACATGGCCGGGTGGTTGATGGCTATCGGGTGGTCATCGCGGTCGTCTATCACGCCGTCCTCGTTGTAGTCCTC
>JAITTD010000245.1 GCA_031287245.1 Bacteroidales bacterium | reverse complement strand
TGGAAAACCTTACCGCAGCCATTCCCGGTTGTGATTTCGAAGATTTGGATGGCGACGGAATATTCAACGATTTGGCTCCGGGAAAATCCGTCACCATCAAGGTATATACCGGATATTCAGACCAATTTATGAACAACAATGATTGTGCGCAAGCCTTCGATGCACAATATCCCAGCAGGCTGATTTATTCCACTGTGTGCGAAACAGATATCAAACTTAATGGCGGCTATATCACAGGGTATAATAACGGAACCGGAGCCAATCCGTGGATGGGCGGCTTCGGCGGCGGGGGTATGACGGCTGTGTTGCAACGCGGAACGTTCAATTTTTCAACTGCCACGCGTGATGATACGCTGTATATTCAGCAGTCGTATAACGCCGTTTATGCGTTCAGCGATGCAGACGCTATCCTCAACATTACCTTGCCCAATTTTCTGCAATACGATAATACCACCGTAAATCCCAACCCCAACATATCTTATGATGGCACCCGTCGAAATCTGACTATCGCCAATTACATCAAGAACACAAAAGTGGCTATTCCGGTCATTGCGAATCAAGACGGTCTTGGCGACAGCCCCTTTGCGTCTTCGAGTGTTACGCTTGATTTTCCCGGTTGTTCGACTACGAAAACCATTGCCTGTTCGTCCTATCGCATCCTTTTTCGGGAGACAGGAGGTGCGGGCGATGCCTATATGACGAGCGCCGGCTTTTCCGCGCAGCGCACTTCTTTTGGCTTTACCGACAACACTTTTCAGCAAAGAGCCAACGCAAGCACGCCCGGTATTGACGTAAAAATGGCTACAACCGGCGATAACGTAGAGATGACACTTCGCGGCGCGGTAGTGGATTTTACAGGGGATATTATTGCGCGAGTGCAGCACAACGGCTCTACGGACTATTTTACACCATTGGGAGGCGCCATTATCCTGAAAAAGGCTGGGGTGGAATCACCACCTGTTCCTTTTGTGCCGGAGGATGTAAGACAAACCGGACTTGTCGAATTTGGCGGGAACTTTCGGATAACCGAACTCACCATTTCCGACCATATAGGACCCGGAAAAGCCATCCATCCGGCGCCGGGGGATTCTATCATTGTTGTTTTCAAAATGCGGGTCAATGCATCTGCCCCTGAATCTATGGTTCCTTTCAGTTATTTTGGCGGTGTGTTCTACGGAGGCACAACGATTGGCTATCCGGTGTATGATTTGAATTTCAAGATACAAAAATACAACTTGGACACATACTTTACGCCTCCGTTCTATACGGTGAACTATAATGGAGCGGGACCGTTTGGATTCTATGCCTCCCTCTTCTTTGCGTGGGGGGCTACTCTTGCGACTTTCCCCAGCGAGTGGCGTCCGATTTACTACGCCAACAAAGTGACCTACCGGGTACAAGGCGTGTGGGAATATCAGGATAAATCTTATGTGGGAGTTTATCAACCCTATAACAACGGACAAGGTACGCAGTACATTGACGACCCCGCGATTTCATACATAGACATTGGCGGCGACACTTGGACAGAGTTGCAATGGACGAATGAACCGCTGCCTCCTGACGGCATTCCATCGCCCACATCGTGGAAAATGTTTACCGTTTCCGGTGACTATCCTGTAAACAGCATTTTTTGCAACTTAAAACCGGTGTGCGTGAACAACGGCGATATCGGCCAGTGGACTTCCTACGATTTGATAGATGGCTTCAACTCCGATGATCCTTCCGTATGGACAACCCGCACGGTGGAAAGTTACAGATACAATGGCTATCACGTTTACTACAATGGAATGGCAGCCACATCCAGTCCTGATAGGAAAACCGCTACCGGCTTTGCATCACAGGCATCCTGGTTCATCAAAGTGACCAAACAAAGCGCTGAATCAGTGAAAAACGGATGGTTTAGTTTTGAATCGCCAAACGGAAACATTCGCGTGCAAAAAGTGGTGAAAGTAGATCCTCTGACGCAAGCGCCGCAAGCGGAATACGTTGTCGGTGAATATGCCACCGGTAAATATTGGGCAAAAGTGGGCGAGCAGACGGAGTATGACCAACTGTATCGTGTGGACGCCGCCTACACGTCATGCGAAGACGACAGCCTGATCTATCGGCACGGCTATGGTTACACTGAACCCGCAACCCCCGATGTGCTGAGTTGCCGCACGGCAGGCGACATACTTTATCTCCAACCGTTGGAAATGCGGTGGGAGATGCACCTCAAAACACCCTCTGTCATCCGCTTTTGCGACAGTTCGATTGGCGATACGAAATTTGAGGTAAAATTGGTCAATACGGGCGCAGGCGATGGCTCGAACATCCGCATCACCATCCCGCCAACAGATGGCTTGACGGTACGCGATGGCACAAGTCGCTTGCTGTGGAAAGACCGCGAATACCCCATCAGCAACCCAACGTTGAGTGACGGCACTTATACGTGGAACATCAGCACCGACAGTCAATCGCCTGTGCACACTCTCTACAATCCCCACAGCCATGCCGCAGATTCGGTAACTATGACGCTGATATTTGATGTAAAAACCGACTGCGATTTTGAATCTCACTCACGCGCCCAAATTCAAGGCACGGTAAACGGCAGTTGCGGCGATTCGAAAATCACGCAACCCTCTTTGCGCCTTGTGATGCGCGAAGGACTTCCCAACCCCACCTACAATGAATACGAGGTATCTATAGCCAGCAATTTGTCGCTACTCACAGATGCCGAAGAAAACTTTACCATCCATGTGAAACGCACACTGGGCAGCGAATTGACCGATGCCACACGTGAAAAAGTGTACATTCAACTGCCGGATGGCGTGGATTACGTAACCGGCTCGTGGACGAATGTAGCAGGCGCGGAAGGAATGAATCTGCTGAGCAACACGGTGGCTAACGGCGTGCGCAACGTGATATTCTCAATGCCCGGCGGCTTGGGCGGTGCGTCAAACATCCCGCCGATGGAATACACATTTACCATCAAACTGAAAATGACCGAGCCTGCCAAACTGAGGTCAGACAGTACATATAACATACAAGTGCAAACGCGCTACCACACCGATGGCTGGAATTGTGGCACCGATGCCTGTCTGCCAAGGGACATCATCACTACCAGCAACGAACCTCTCACAAAACTTGCAGTCAGCGGCGAAGCGATAGACATAAAGACGACCATACTTTGCGGTTCGCCGGATTATATCATTGAAATCCGCCCATCACAAGGCGTCACCATCGAGGGAGATAACACCATCGCCGGCACGCTGAGCAAGCCGGGAGTGCATTACATCCCGCTTACTGCTATCAACGCAAAGGGCGAGCGCATCCCCTACGCAGTGCGGGTGGAATATCGCCTGCCGTTTGACGACTTGGTTATCAGTCGCTACGGCAACAAATTGGCAGTCGTCAACAATCCCGACAACAATGGCGACTTGACGTTCCACTGGTATCGCTGGTGGCACAAGGCAGAAGGCTCTTCCGACTTTGTGGCAGCAGGCAACGCGCAGATATTCAGCGCCGGCGCGGGCTACGAACAACTCAACCCCTGCGACCAGTGGTGGGTAGAAGCGGTAACGCTAAGCGGCGACACTATTCGCACCTGCGAGAGCGTACCCTGCGACCTGCCCGTGCAGCCACGACGCAACTCGGTGTTTGGCTACCCCAATCCGGTGCCTGCCAGCACCATCCTCACCATTGACGCCGACGTGAATGATGAACAACTGCGGGAAGCCGTGATTTACGTGTATAACGAAGCAGGAACGCTGCTGCATACCTTGCCGGTAACCGGAAAAGTCACAACAGTGCAGACGCCCGCCGCACCCGGCTTGTATCTGTACATCTTTCAGGCTAAAGACGGCTTTCGGAAAAGTTTTAAAATGATTGTACAATAAAATTGGACAAAAAAGATATGAAAACAATGAAGATAAGAATAATTTGCTTCTTGACCTTAGTTGTCGGCTCGCTTTATGCGCAGGATTCCACGCAAGTGACAGCACCTGCCAACGCTTCGCCCTACCATCATGAGGTATCCATTTATGCCGGCGGCGGACTCTCATCGCTACATTATCAGTCATTTGGCGGGCAAAGGGAAGGTTTTGGCGGACAGGGCGGCTTGGGCTACACCTGGTTTTTCCGCGAAGCGTGGGGCGTCAACATCAATTTTGGAGTGTCGTCCTACCTCAGCAAGATGAAATTGAACGATTTCCGCGACTACTATCCAGCAGTGGACATTGACGGATACCCTTTTGAATTTCGCACGGTGGTCACCCAAAAAGAAAGGCACCATGCGCTGTTTTTCGATATTCCGCTGATGTTTCAGTATGTGCAGCCCAAGCCTTACGGTTGGTGGTTTGCCGTTGGCGGCAAAGCGAGTATCCCGTTTTACGCGAAAACCAAGGGCAACGCATCGTTTACCACCAGCGGTTACTACGAATACGAGAACTATGAATATTTCGACCCGCTGATGGCAGGCTTCGGACAGTTCAGCAAGGCGGTGAATCCATCCGTTTCGCTCAAAACATCGTGGACTGCAACCTTGGAGGGTGGTTGGCACTTCCAATTGGAAGAAAACTGGCGGCTCTATGTCGGTTTCTATTTCGACTTAGGACTGAACAATATCCAAAAGACAAAAGACCGCCATATTGTGACATTCGATGCTTCAAACCCTGCAGAATATGCGCCGGAAAGCGTGCTGACATCCCGCTATACTCGTACCGACGGACATACCGCTCCCTACGTGGACAGATTGTCGCAACTGGCAGGCGGCATCAAGGTTCGATTGGCATTCTCGCGCAACACAAGGAGATATAAAAATGTACTGAATCTGCCACCGGTTACTTCGGTTACTCCGGTTGAACTGCCTGTGCCAGAAATCACTGAAACGCCCGATAGCATCAAGAATCTCATGGCGCATTTGCTCGGCGAGGTGTTCGAATTTGACAGCCACGAACTGACTCCCGCAGCACAGGCAGCGATGGACTATGTGGCTGAATGGCTGAACAAGTACCTGTATGTTCACATTGAGTTGGAAGGACATACCGACAACAGAGGCTCAGCGGCATACAATCAAAAATTGTCCGAACGTCGAGCCAAAGCAATGCGTGACTATTTGATAACAAAAGGGATTGCCTCCGAACGCTTGTCCTACAAGGGGTATGGTTTTACTAAGCCTGTAGCCGACAACGAAACTGAAGAAGGACGCCAGAAAAACCGCCGAGTGGAAATAAGAATTGTTCATTGAATGATAAATTCGCTTCTCAAAGGTACCGTTTTGTGGATATAAATGATCGCTATAAATATTTTTTTGAAAATATTTGCGTTTTCGATTTGGCAATGCGAATATTTTTTCCGAACTTTGCCAAAGTTTTTATCATTATATATCTTAAATTTAAACAATGTCTAAATAAATTATCATGAGTAAATTAAACAGAAGAGATTTCTTATCAAGCGCCGCATTAGCAGGCGCAGGAACCCTTGGAGGAGGCGCATTGCTTTCATCCTGTGGTGGAGGTGCAGCAAAGGCGCCAGCATTAATTCCCCTGTTGTCTGAGGACAAGTGGAACATTCCCACATCTTTGCCCGACAAGGCAAAAGACGGAGTACCCCTGAAAGCGGGTGTAATCGGTTGCGGCGGTCGTGGTAGCGGCGCAGCTGAGAACTTCCTGAATGCAGGACCCAACCTGTCTATCACCGCTTTGGGCGATGTATTTGCCGACAGGATTGCAAGTTGCAACAAAAACCTGAAAGAAAAATTCAACGCTGAGGTGCCGGCTGACAAATGTTTTGTCGGATTTGACGCCTATCAGAAAGTGATTGATTCGGGTGTGGACATCGTTATCGTAGCCACGCCGCCGAACTTCCGTCCGCAGATTTTCAAAGCAGCCGTTGAAGCAGGCAAGCATTCCTTCCTCGAAAAACCGGTTGCCGTAGATGCCGCAGGTGCCAAGTCACTCATCGCTACTTCCAAACAGGCTGTGGCTCAGGGGTTGGTTTGTATCACAGGGACACAACGCCACCATCAAAGAGTGTATATCGAAGGATACAAACAGGTGCAAAACGGCTTGATTGGCGATATCACATCTGCCAATGTTTACTGGAACGGAGGACAACTTTGGTACAGAAACAAAGAAAAAGGATGGAGCGACATCGAATGGATGATTCGCGACTGGCCAAACTGGACATGGCTGTCAGGCGACCATATTGTGGAACAGCACGTTCACAATCTGGACGTATTCACATGGTTCTCCAACGGTTTGAAACCCGTCAGCGCCGTAGGTTTCGGTTCGCGCCAACGCCGTGTTACGGGCGATCAGTACGATAATTTCAGTATTGATTACACCTACGAAAACGGCATACACGTGCACAGTATGTGTCGCCAGATCAACGGTTGCAAGGACAATGTTTCCGAACAAATTCACGGCACAAAGGGCATTTGGTACAACTCCGGCGAAATCAAAGACCTGAAAGGCAACACGATTTGGAAATATGATGGCGAAAAGGCAAAAACCGAAAATCAGCAACACGACCCATACACCTTGGAACACGTGAATTTGGTGAACCTCATCCGCGACAAACAGCCGTTCAGTCAGGGAGAGGAAACAGCCATTTCTACGCTGGTTGCCGTGATGGGACGCCAATCAGCCTACACCGGTCAGGAAGTGACTTGGGACGAGGTATGGGGTTCCGATCAGGATTTAATGCTGGAAAATCTTTCATTGAAAGATGTGGATTTGAGCAAGTTCCCGATACCGGTACCGGGCAAAGCGTAAAGATTGTAAAAATAGATTATAGAAGTTGTTTATTTATTTAGAAGAAAAGCCGACATTTTGATGTGTCGGCTTTTTTTATTCTATATATATCGAAAACATATAAGCCGATGACCGCAGTTTTTCGATGGCGTTTTGAAATTCCGGATGCGGTGTGCTTTTTTCGTTCAGCACATTGAAGATGCCCCATGAGCCACGGATTTCGAAAGTGAGTTTGAAATAGGGGAAATAAAAATCGAAGCCTCCTCCTAATTCATAGCATAAATCGTTAAATTTTAAGTCCATATAGATGCCATCGTCCTCGCGGTAGGTTTTGGCGAGGTCAAGACGCGGATTAAGCCCGCCGATGATGAAGCCACGCATATTGGTAGCCCTTTCCGATTTGTATTTCAGCAATAGCGGAAGTTCCACATAACTGGATTCCAATTGGTGATTGTCGTCATACAGTTTTCCGGGCTTGAAAAAAAGCAGGTTGCGCGATCCAAAAGCCACGCCGGGCAGAAACCGGAGTTCGAGTTTTTTGCTGAGTTTCAGCGCCGACACTGCCTGTATGTGAAATCCGGGTGATAATTTGGTGACGTTGGACAACAAAGTGTCGGTTTTGTAGTCCGAAAGAGAGGGCGTAATGTTAAAATCCATCGCATTCAAACCCAGACAGAATCCAAAATGGATAACACGGTTATCATGTTGCTGGTAGTTCAGCATTTTCTTTTGTGTGATTTGTGCCGAAACCGGAACAAGCAGACACAACATCAAAGTAACTTCGACTATTTTCTTCAATTGTTGACAATTTTTACAAATATAAAAAACGCAATTCAGCATCTTTTATTGTTTGCTTAGATATACTTTTCGCCTTTTTTCATTTTTACGTGATTCACAAAGTCTTTGATTTGCTGTTCGTTTTCCCGTTTGCAAATCAACAAAGCGTCCTCGGTTTGCACCACAATCATATCTTCCAAGCCTTGAATAACGGCTAATGTATTCGGATGAACGTTGATTTCGCAAGCCTTGGTGTCATACAGAAAAACATTGTTGCCCACTACGGCATTTTCCGCATTGTCTTTACGTTGATTGGCGTAAAGCGAGCCCCACGTTCCAATATCCGACCACCCAAAGTCGGCGCACAGCACATACACGTTCTCCGCCTTTTCCATAATGGCGTAATCGATGGAAATGCTTTTGCATTGTGCATAAATATCGCTCACGATGTCTAATTCCTTTTCTGTGCCCAAACTATCTACCTTTTCATGAAACAGTACATTCAGCGCGGGCATATAGACGTCAAAAGCCTGCATAATAGCGGGCAGCGACCAGAAGAACATACCGGAATTCCAGAAGAAATCGCCACTCTCGAAAAAAACCTTTGCCAGATACAATTCGGGTTTTTCCGTAAAGGTTTTCACCTTTTTCAACTCAGGAATGGCAGACTTCACTTCCGTCAATTCTTCGTTCGACACCTGAATGTAGCCGTAGCCGGTGTCGGGGCGACTGGGCTTGATACCGATGGTGAGCAGGCTGTTATTGCTGGCAACGAAATCCAGTCCCTGTTGCGCCACCCGCAGAAACTCCGCTTCATTGCTGATTAAATGGTCGGAAGGCGCAACGATGATATTGGCGTTGGGGTTTTCCTTCCATATCCTGAAATTGGCGTAAGCGATGCACGGCGCGGTGTTTTTCCGCATCGGTTCGAGCAACACCTGTTTCTCGTCTATTTCCAGCAAGTCTACGGTGATGTCCTTGTATAATTCGTTGGTGACGATGTATATATGCTCGCGAGGCACTATTTTGGCAAAGCGATCAAACGTTTGCCGGATGAGCGTCTTGCCTTCGCCGAAGACATCCAAAAACTGTTTCGGTTTGTTGGTGCGGCTGAGAGGCCAAAATCGACTGCCTATTCCGCCTGCCATAATTACACAATAATTGTTGTTATTCATTTGCATGTGATTATACGTTGTGATTCATTGTGATATGTTGTGATTCATTGTGATACGTTGTGATACGTTGTGATTCATTGTGATTCATTGTGATACATTGTGATATGTTGTGATACATTAATAATTAACAATTAATAATTAACCATTATTATTAATGCGTTTCTCCCAGTTCCATGCCGAGAGAAGGGTTTCTTCGAGTGTGCTTAGGGTTTTCCAGCCCAATTCGTTGTTGGCAAACGATGTGTCAGCCCACACTTGTTCGGTATCGCCTGCGCGACGTCCTACAATCCTGTAATTGAGTTTTACGCCGGTCACTTTCTCGAAGGTCGTAATCAATTCCAGTACAGACACGCCTGTGCCTGTGCCGAGGTTGAATATCTCGAACGGCTTTTTGTTCCGGTTTTCCATCAGTCTGCTCACCGCGGTGACGTGCGCTTTGGCGAGGTCCACCACGTGGATGTAATCACGAATACACGAGCCGTCGGGGGTGTTGTAATCGTTGCCGAAAACGTTCAGTTGCTCGCGAATCCCGATGGCAGTCTGCGTGATGAAAGGCATCAAATTGTTGGGCGTTCCTACCGGCAATTCGCCAATCAACGCCGATGCGTGAGCGCCAATCGGGTTGAAATAGCGCAGTGCAATGCTTTTTATTCTATCCGAAGCCGCCACCACGTCGCGGATTATCGTTTCGCTTATCTGTTTGGTTTGTCCGTAGGGCGAAGTGGCGGGTTGGATAGGAGATTGTTCGGTCACGGGCAGTTGCTCCGGTTGTCCGTAAACGGTACACGATGAGGAAAAGACGATATTTTCGATGCCATACTGTGGCATTAAATCCAACAGGTTGATTAACGATGTCAAATTGTTGTGGTAGTATTTCAAAGGCTGCTCAACCGATTCACCTACCGCTTTGAAGGCTGCGAAGTGAATAACGGCGTTGATGCTTCTGTGTTTCTTTAACAGGGCTTCAAAGGCTACTTTGTCGCACAGATCAACGCGCTCAAACGGCGCTTTCACGCCGGTAATCTGCTCTATCCCTTCCAGTGAACCCGTTTTTGAGTTCGATAGATTGTCGGCAATCACGACCTCGTAACCGGCATTTATCAGTTCAACCACTGTGTGCGAACCGATGAACCCGGTTCCTCCTGTCACCAAAATCTTCTTCATTATATAATCAAATTTGCTGCGAATGTACGTAAAATATTTAAATTTCTTACTTTTCTCTTTCAATAATATATTTTATGAGACGTTTCAGAGCATCCGATGCATCATTTTGAGGCAAACTGTCGATGATTTCTTCGGCTTTTTTGCCAAAATCGTTCAGCACACTGTAACAATGCTCCTCGCTCTTGTGTTCGGCGATGAGCCGCGTAATGGCTGTAAATTTCTTCGACACCGGCATCGAACCGTTGAACAGCCTGACAATTCGCTTCCGTTCGTCGGGCGACGACTGTTCCAGCGCGTAAATCAGAGGAAGCGTATATTTTTTCTCCTTCAAGTCGTTGCCGGGCACCTTTCCGGTAAAACCTGTCGCCTGATAATCCAGCAAATCGTCCTTAATTTGGAATATCATACCCAAACAGGCACCGAACCGGTGCATTTGCGCTACCTGTTCGGGCGTGGCGCCTGCTGCCTGAGCGCCTGCTTCGGCGCAGGCAGCCATCAAAGCCGCTGTCTTTTTGCGTATCACATCGTAGTATTGCTCGCGTGTGATATGCTGCTTGCGGGAATGTTCCAATTGCAGCAGTTCTCCTTCGCTCATTTCCTTCACAGCCATAGACACAATACGCAGCAAGTCAAACGCCTGCCGGTCAACCGACAGCATCAGCCCGCATGCCAGCATATAATCGCCGAACAGCACAGCCGTTTTCGAGTTCCAAAGCACGCGCAACGAGAAGAAACCGCGTCGCTTATCGGCGTCGTCCACTACATCGTCGTGCACCAAAGACGCAGTGTGCAGCAACTCCACCAACGATGCCGCAGCATAGCCTTTTTCATCAATATTGCCGAACAATTTTGCCGACAACAAAACCAACAGCGGACGCAATTGTTTCCCCTGCGTTTTGAGTATATATTTGGTGATTAAATTCAACAAAAAGACGTCGCTTTTCAGCGATGCCTTAAACCGTTTGTCGAATAAACGAAGTTCTTCAACAACCGGTTGACTTATTTGTTCTATGTCGGACATATCTTTGATTCGGACAACAAAGGTAAAGGTTTTATCTGTCAGTGCCAAATGATTTTAAAAAATCAATTCCATTCTCGGTGGAATTTGTGTTTTTTCGGATTAATTCGGAGATGCCTCAAACCCGCGTTGTTGGTCGCCAACCGTACGTAAAAAAACATATTTTTATATTTTTTTTTGAAAAATATTTTTTTCATCAAAAAAATGACTATCTTGCGGGTGTTATATTTTGTTTGAAATAGTGTATAATGTGTTGATTGTAAATGTTTTAAATATGATTCCATGAAAAGGATTTTATTTTTGATGCTTGCGATAGTGTTTTTGGGATTGTTATATTTTGTCTTTTCTGCTGGGCATTCCAATTTGATATATTTTGATATAGAGCAACAAAATATAGTCAGGTGTAAAGGATCAATATCAAATTTGTACATTACAAGTAAAGATAACATTGATAATTTACATTTTTCTGTGTTGCCAAACAAGAAAAGTTGTCGTAATTTTAGTATTAAAGAACTAAATAAAGATTATTTAGTTGAAGTACAAGGGGGAAACTTTGATTTACAAAATTTCAAACTACGCCCTGAAACTGAATATGAAATAATCAATCATTCCAACGGCGATGCCGCAGACGGGAAATTGTTAGTCCGAACAAACAAAAAAGGGATGGTTATTT
>JAITTD010000133.1 GCA_031287245.1 Bacteroidales bacterium | reverse complement strand
AGTTCCATGATCCTGTCCTGTACAGGAAACAAAAAATAACTGATCACTATCAAAACCACACTGATTATCACACAATCCACCCCCCATGAGGGCTTTGCACCGATATTTTCAAACGCTTTCTCAGGTTGATACAAGATTTTAAAACAATTCATAACTCAAAATTTATTAAATGATTATAGCCACAAAGGTAAACATTATTTTAATGATTGAGAAAAAAAGTTTCGAGTTTCGGGTTTCGAGTTTCGAGTTTCGAGTTTCAGAACCCGAAACTTTAAACCCGAAACTTTAAACTTTAAACCCGAAACTTTAATTCCCCAGTCTTTACACGAAATACAGAATTCTGTGGTCAATCAGTATGAACACGATACCTGTAAGGATGGAATAAAAGAGGTACCAGCCGATTGGAATGTAGGATTGAGGCGTAATTTTCAACCTTCGGTAAACATAGCCTATCAGTATGAATTTTTCGAGAATATGAATCAGTCCCGAACCGAGCGCAATCCCGACTACGCTGTAATACTGCACGAAAAACAGGGATGTAGGCACATTGATGATCAATTCGATGATGGAAGCCCGCATCAACACTTTTGTTTTTTTCATTCCTATCAGAATGGTTTGCGGAAAAACTAACCTGCTTATGATCATTAATTGATACACCATAAATACGTCGGCGGATCGATAAAAATTTTCGTTGAACAATACGTTTCCGTAAAGCCATTTGCTGAAAATCATTATCAAAATGGACAAGGGAAAAAGGATGTGCATCATTCTGAGCGATTTCTTTTTGATTTCGCTCAGCACGTTGGGAATGTCTTTTTTGACCGAAAAACGGAGAATAAGTGCATTGTGCAAGCCGGAAGCCATCATCACCACAAACGGTAATTCCTTGCAGCCATAACGGAAAATGGCGAAATATTCCTTGTCAAAGGCTATCGTAGCCACCAATCCGTCCAAATATTGCGTGGAACCACTGAGTAACGCGCTGAATATGATGGGATACCCCACATACAGGTTGTTGAGAATAAAAGGCATGGACAATTTAAACTCCGCATAACGGTAGAGCAAAACTATCAAATAGAGAAAACGCAGGGCATTGACGATAATCAATCCCCAAATGGCTGCTTCTATCCCCATTCCCACCGTCACAGGGATGCAAACGGCTAAAATTTGCAGTACGGTAGTAATCATGCCATACCGGAATATGTGCAACGGCTTGTTTTGCAGCAGAAAAATATGCTCAATGAGCGGTGCTGTGTTGCTAAGTATGAAATAGATGATGAGCAAAAAGGGATACGGAATTTTAGACCCCGTTGCCGGAGTGAAACTGGTATGGTAAATCAGCCATATCAGCAGGGCAAAGACCATGCTGAACACCAACAGCAGAATGAAGGCATTGAACAGTTCAGGCGACTTGCCATTCACCCGTTTGTGCTGGACAAAAGCCATACTTCGCTTTGAAAGCGGCAGAAAAGACTGGATAATGCCCGTCACCCAAAAGAAACTCAGTGCGCCGCTAATGTAAAGCAGCATTTCCCACTCGCCTATGTCGCCCTCCGAAAGCGGCACTTTGGTGAAATAGATGCTGATGACAAGAAAGCACAAAAAACGCAGCAACTGGAATATTTGAAGCGCTGAAATATTGTTAATTTTAAACGGAACTGCCACTTGTCAACCTGCTTTGTGATAAAACGCTGCAAAAGTAATATAATTATGTGAATGAAAAAATAAATCGTTTAGCAAAGCAAAATCATTCTTCAATAGCCATACCTCTTTACCCGTTTGTGCGTATCGCCTTGCGAAAATTCAAGATAACCGAAATTCTTATTTTTTAGATAGTTTAATGCACTATCTTTAGTAAATTCACATGGATTGCAATTATCACAATCTTCAGCGATGTCTTTAAAAATAGATGCCACACTGCTCCAACATTGATTGATACTGTCCGTGCTGTTAGATATGCTCAAATTTGCATCAAATATAATAGCCCTTGTGGTAGAATCATTTTTGGAGACTACATCCAAAAAAATATTTTGCACCTTTTCATCATCAATATAAAAGATTTCCTCAAAAAAAGGCAAGATAACACTCTTTGTAAATATTATGTTTGATGATGAACCTGATTTTTCATGTGCAGGATAAGAAATTTCTACGATTCTGCCCGTATCTCCTGTGATATAAATACAATAATAAATGGAACTATCCAGACAATTGTGTGGACACCCCATGAAGCACAGCGACACTAAACCTATTATTACTGGAATTAATACTCTTCGCATAACCATACTATAGCCCAACCAAGCCAATAAACGATTTTTCTTGAAAATTTTTACTTCCATCTCAAATTCAATTTATATTAAATACAGCATAAAAACGGGGCAAAGCAAAATCCTTGCCTCGCTTTTCTGCTTATGGTTCCCAATTACCTATCCAATAGTCATCCATTTTTACTCGTTTGCGTGAATCGTCTTGCGAAAATTCAAGATAACATGGGTAGTTACTTTTTTTCAGATATTCTAATGCGCTATCTTTGGTAATCCCCTGACAAGGATTGTACTCATAACAATCTTTAAAAAGACAAGTCACATTATCCCAGCATTGATGAATGCTGTCGTTCGGTATGCCTAACCCGTCATCAAATATCACAGCCCTTGTGGTTGAGTCATTTTGGGAAAAAATCTCTAAAAAGACATCCTCTGTATTTACATTTCCATGATGAAAATGTACTTCTTTAAAAAACGGCAACACAACATCTTCAATGATGGGTACATTATCCTTACCGCCACGGTAATCAGGTTTAGAACCGTCCATATTCATATCATTGGTCTTACCATATATTTTTTCGCGCTCAAGATAAGAAATTTGTACGGTTCTGCCGGTGTCTCCGGTAATATAAATATAATACCATGCATCCGCACCACCACCGCTTATGGGTTCGCAACTAACAATACCCAATGATACTAATACGAACAGCGATACTAAACCAATTATTACTGGAATGGATACTCTTCGCATATTGCCCAACCAAGCCAATAAACGATTTTTCTTGAAAATTTTTACTTCCATCTCAAATTCAATTTATATTAAATAAATAGAGCATAAATACGGGGTAAAGCAAAATTCTTGCCTCGCTTTTCTGCTTATGGTTCCCAATTACCTGCTTCGTTCGCTTCAAAAAATATCCATAGCAAAAGTACAAAAAAAATCATTACGAAATTTTTCGTAATGAAAAATTTCGTAATGAAAATTTAAATTTACGGACACTGCTGCTAACCAACGGCGCCGATATTTTTTACCAAAGCAACAACCCAACGCTCAACCCGAAGCCAAATGAATTTTTCCAGTCACTGTGTGAAAAGGAAAAAATAGATGAAATGGGGCTTACTTTATAGTTGTTGTTTTCGTATTGAATGTGGTAGATGCTTGGCGACAGAACAACGCCAAAGCGCTCGCCTGCTTTCCAGATGAAACTCGCTTTCAGGTGGGTGCTGTTGCAATTGCGAATATTTCTAAAATCCTGTGGGAAATAACTGTATCCAACAATTTCCGGCTGAAAATCCCATCGTTGGCTGAGTTCCTTGCGCGTACCGATGCCGATGCCCGCCACCCAAAGTTTGTCTTCCACAAAATTTGCGCCTGCGTAAACGGTCGTGAAAAACTTCCGATGCCCCATGCTGAACCCCGCTCCCACGTTCATATAATCGGCAAACGACAGCGAAAAGGCGCGATAGCCGCCCCGTTTGACAATGTTGATCAAACCGATCGTTACGCCATTCTCAATGCTATCCGTTATCGTGACCAAACCAATCTGCACACCGCTGTGAAGCGTTCCGGTGCGGTTCAACACTCCGGCAACGCTCATTCCGGTTACACTGTTGCTGATATTGACAATACCTGCGGTTTGAGCGCCCTGCACGCTGTCTGCCACATTGATAACACCCGCCGCTTGCACTCCTTTAACGTTCCCGGCAACATTGGCGATTCCCGCCCCCTGCGCACCTGTAACGTTTCCGGCAACATTGGCGATTCCCGCTCCCTGCACACCTTTAATATTGTTGCCAACATTAAAGATTCCCGCCGCCTGAACGCCTTTCACATTTCGAACGGTGTTGCCAATACCCGATACCTGAATACCATTGATACCTCCCACCTTGTTGTACAAGGGACTTATCGCCAAATTATACCTGTAATCTGTTGAATGTGTCCAATGCGTAGTCAGTGGATATACCAAAGCATACTGAACCGGAAACCTTTTCAATGTATCAGGCTCCTGAGCGGATACGCCCGCAAAACTTTGAACTGCCAGAATAACCGGCACTAACGAAATATTCTTCATGTCTTTTTCTTTTTTAATTTGCTTTTCATGAAGTATGATGCTTTTTTCGGAAATGGTGGCAGGATGATTGGTTAAATCATAGGCGGCGGGATGTACTTTCGTATGTAAACTGTTCAATGCAAGAAACTTATTCGTTGAAAGAACGAAAGATGCGGCTAAGGGCTGTACCGGTTGTATGGGCTGTCTTTTTATTCTCAACGTATCGTGAATGAGGATGGTGTCATAAATGGTGACAGTGTCGTATTGATAAACGGTGTCGCGCACTTCCGTGTGTCCGTAGGCACAGGCACAGGCGAAAAGGGAAAAGGTGAAAATGATTTTTTTCATTCTTGTATGATGACAGTATCGCGAATTACAACCGTTTTTCGTTTTATGATTTGCTTTTTTATCACCACCGGCGGCAGAGAATCTGCAGCCTTTTGTTCTGAAACGGTACTTTTATTCTTCAACGTAAATTTTTTATCATCTAAATCATCTAAAGTTATCTTATTTTCATCTGTCAAACTGCTGTTTTCATCTTCAAAAACACGGTTATCTTTCGAACTGTTATTTTCAATGAGTTGAATGTTCTCTTGCCTGTCTTGTTGGTTGAACGGGCTGTTTTCGCTCATGGAAAACCAACTTGCAACGCCGGTGATGGCTGCGGTGCCGCAACAAAGCGTTATGTACGACAATTTACTGCCCCAAAAGGCGGTATGCGCCACGTTTGCCACTTGCGATGCCGTTATGGCAGCCTGCGAAATGGCGGTTTGCGCCGCGTGCTGTTCCAGCGCTGCGGTCAGAAAGCCTGTGTCTGCTGGCGGCGGAAGGGTAAAATCCGACAACTTCGCCTGATACAAACGGTCTATGTATTTCAACTTGACCGGAAAAATCAATCCAAGCCCTGCGTATTTCCTTTTTTTATTCTTTTTCTTATCCAAAGCGTCTTCGTATAAAAATTGCTGAATCTTTTTTCGTGCCCGTGCCAGATGCGATTTCGACGTGCCTGCGGTAATTTTCAGGCTCGCGCCGATTTCCTTATGCGAAAAGCCCTCCATCACATACATATTGAACACCATCTTGTGATGATCGGGCAGGCGATCAATGGCAGACAACAACTCATCGGTAGTGAAATCCGCCATTTCAACGGTTTGCCGCACGCTGTCCGTGTATATGTCTGCATCCTCGTCATCATCCGTCAAAGCGGTCAACACATCGGTTGAAACGTACTGCGTTGTTGTTTTCCGCAAGTGCATCAGGGCGGTATTGACTGCAATACGGTACAACCAGCCGCCAAAATTTCCCTTGCCCCCGTAACTGTCATATTTATTGATGGCTGTCACAAACGCCTCGTGCAGTAAGTCGCACGCTAATTGATGATCAGACACATAACGTCTAATCACAGCCTGCATCGCCGGAGCATTCTCGCGATAAGCCACATCCCAAAATTCGATATCGTTTATCCTCATTCCACCACCGTGCTCTTGCTATTGCTCGAATATGCCGTAAAAAAACCTGCCACAGGTGTGTTGTTTGCGGGCGACAGTTTTTGGATATTGGTGCCCACGTTGGCTGCCGGACCGCTGAGTATGGGGCTGGAGCCTCCCACTTCGGCTTGTGCAGCGGCGATGTGGTCGAAATATTCTTTGGTTATGGCGTCTATCCGCATAGTAATGATGTT
>JAITTD010000126.1 GCA_031287245.1 Bacteroidales bacterium | reverse complement strand
GTATGCAATCTGTATGTTTTTCCAGACAGGTAAGTACCGCCTGACGGATTTTGCCGGAAAACGAAATTTTGAAATCCTCCTCGCTATTGGTGTTCAAGCCTGAAAAATCAAGATTCAGCACTACATAGCTGTTGTGTTTGGGCGTGGGATGTTTGCCAATGTACAAATCGCCAAACAAAGTTTCAAACTTACCGGCGCTGTTGATGTCGTAATAATGCGACAGCATCGAAAAAAACAGGCTCTTGCCGAACTTGCGCGGACGGGTAAAAAACAGGTAGGAATTATTTTCTTTTTCCAGCAACTCGATAAACCGCGTTTTCTCCACATAGGCATAATTCTCGGTAATTACTCTCTCAAAATTTGAATTGCCATAAGGCAGCCGCTTGTATTTTTTTGCTTCCATCGCGTTTGAAATTTGAAACGCAAAATTACATAAAAAACGTGAGTTTTCCAAGTGTGTGAAATGGAAAAAGTTTTTTTACAGAGAAAAGATAAAAATCGTATTTTTGTGAAAATTTTTAATCTTGTAGAAATTGAGGCTTTCAAAAAAAATAAAAATTATCGCATTTGCCCTTTTGACAGTGCTGGTGTGCGTCGCCGGATCGGCGTATTACTTTTCGCGCGGGTTGATTTACAGGGAAAATATCGTGGCAGATGCCGCGCGTCCGTTTTTGTATATCCCCACCGGCAGCAGTTTTGAAGAGGTGTGCGCTCTGCTTGTTCAAAACGGCTTGCAGGACGAGGCTTCGTTTCGTTGGGTGGCAGGCAAAATGAATTATCCCAACAAAGTGAAAGCGGGACGATACAAGTTGCTTGATAAAATGTGCAATATCGAACTGGTGCGAATGCTGCGTAGCGGAAAGCAAATTCCGGTAAAGGTAACATTCAACAATATCCGCACAGGGGCGCAACTTGCCGGCATTGCAGCCGCATCACTCGAAGCGGATTCGGCGGATATTGCGCGGCTGTTCACAGATTCCGTGTTTCTAAGCAAATACCACCTAACGCCGCCAACCGCCCTGAGCATTTTCATTCCCAACACCTACGAAATGCTGTGGAATTCATCCGCTGAGGATTTTTGGGAACGTATGGATAAGGAATATAAACGGTTTTGGAATGTTGAGCGCACGAAACAATCAGAAAATATTGGATTAACACCCATTCAAGTGAGTATTTTGGCTTCCATCATTGAAGAAGAAACGAATATTGTTGAAGACAAGCCTGTTATTGCAGGTGTTTATATGAACAGGTTGCACAAGGGCATGGAATTGGGAGCCTGCCCTACCATCAAATTCGTTTTGGGCGATTTTACGATTACGCGGATTCTAACCAAATACACGAAAATATCCTCGCCATACAATACTTATATGAACACCGGTTTGCCGCCGGGCGTTATCTGCGTGCCTTCCATCGCTTCGATAGACGCCGTTCTCAACTATACCCGGCATGATTATCTGTTTTTCTGCGCCAAAGCCGATTTTTCGGGCAGGCATCATTTTTCGCGCACTTTGACGCAACACAACAAGTATGCGGCAGAATTTCATAAAGAATTGAACAAACGAAAAATCCTTAAATAATGAGGATATTACGCATCATATTGTCACCCATATCCTTATTGTACGGACTTGTCACAGCCGTGCGCAACAAGTGTTATGATTGGGGATGGCTTCCGTCTGTCAGGATGGACGGGGTAAAGGTGGTCAGTGTGGGCAATATAACAGTGGGCGGCACAGGAAAGACGCCGCATATCGAGTATCTGATACGCACACTTTCGCAACAGTACCGGATAGCGGTGCTCAGTCGCGGGTACAAGCGGAAAACAAAAGGCTTCGTGTTGGCAGACACATCGTCCACCGCTCAGGACGTTGGCGACGAGCCGTGCCAAATCAAGCAGAAATTCCCCGACCTGACCGTGGCGGTTGATGCCGACAGGGTGCATGGTGTGCAAACGCTGAAAGAACGGTTTCCCGACCTGCAACTTGTGCTGTTGGACGATGCTTTCCAGCACCGGCACATCGTTCCCTCCTATTCGATCCTGCTGGCAGACTATCATCGCCCGTTGTATCGCGACGGAATGCTTCCCGGCGGCAGATTGCGCGAATGGGCTTGTTTTGCGCAGAGAGCCGATATACTCGTCATCAGCAAAACGCCGAATCACATTACTTCGGAAGAGCAACAAGTTATTCGCAACCGTTATGCGCGTATTTTCGGTAAAAAAATATTGTTTACTTCGATAAAATACGGAAATCCGCAACCGGTGTTTCAAAAAACGCTTCCATTTACTGAATATATCACTTCGCAGCCTGCTATTTTGCTGATAACAGGCATTGCATCGCCAAAGCCACTGGAAAACCATGTCCATACACTTTCGCCAAACGTACAGCATTTGATTTTCCCCGACCATCACAACTATGTGCAAAACGATATTCGCAAAATAGCAGAAAAATGGCAACAATTGCCTGCTGCCTCCGCTAAATACATTCTCACTACTGAAAAAGACGCTATGCGCTTGCGTACAATGCCCATTCCCGACGAAATGCAAGAGGTGCTTTTTTATGTGCCGATTGAAATACAGGTGATTCAATTGTGATTCAATAGTGATTCAATAGTTATACAATAGTTATACAGTTGTTACAAATTGTTATACGGTTGTTATAAATTGTACCATACGGCTCTTTCCGTTCTCGTTCTTCCGTTTATCCGTTCACTCGTTTTTCCGTTTATCCGTTCACTCGTTCTTCCGTTCACTCGTTTTTCCGTTTATCCGTTCACTCGTTCTTCCGTTCACTCGTTTTTCCGTTTA
>JAITTD010000065.1 GCA_031287245.1 Bacteroidales bacterium | reverse complement strand
CAATACGAAATAACCCGAAATGCATTGAAACTGATAAAAAAGTACGGCTTCGGCGTATCTCTTGAAACAAAAAGCAATTTGATTGTACGCGATATAGACGTTTTCGAGGAAATAAACCGTTTGCAGAATGTCATTTTAAAATTTACAATTACAACGTCCGACGATAATCTGGCAAAAATCATCGAGCCTAACGTTTGTGCAAGTTCCGAAAGATTCAGGGCAATGAAACAACTTTCGGAAAAAGGATTGTTTACCGGCGTTCTGTTAACCCCGATTCTTCCTTTTATAACCGATACGGAGGAAAATATCAAAGAGATCATACGATTATCGTACGAAAACGGAGCAAAATTTGTTTGGTCGATGGGCGGCGTAACTTTACGCGAGAACCAAAGAACCTATTTCTACAATCAATTGGACAAAAATTTAAAAGGATTGAAAGACAAATACATAAAAACATTCGGAAACAATTATATTTGTAATTCGCCCAATAAAAACATAGCAGTCGTTTTCAAGGAAGAATGCCGGAAATACGGATTGTTGTACAAAATGGAGGATATTGTCAAAGCCTGTAAGAAAACAAATGCAAGGGTTAAACAATTAAATTTGTTTTCATAGAAAGAATTTAAAGGTTATTAAAACGTATTTCCAAACTTCGCGTCTTTTGTGCCATCTTCGTGTCCTTTGTGTTTTTTTCACCACAAAGGATACACAAAGAACCACAATGACATCCTTATATTATATTGTTTTTTTTAGTGAAAGCAATGATTTCATCAATATAGCCGAAAGCCAGGGATGTGACGGTGTCGGCGCAACCATAATATATCGCCATGCGTCCGGTATCGGGGTCGTGCAGTGTGGCGCAGGGGAAGGTGACGTTGGGTACGTCGCCTGTGCATTCGTAGTCTTTCTGCGGCGACAGCAGATAAGGACCGCTGCGGGCAAGCACCTTCCAGGGTTGCTCTCTGTCAAGCAGCGCAGAGCCGAAACTGTAAACAAAACCGTTGCACGAGGCTAAGACGCCGTGATACAGCAACAGCCATCCTTCGGGTGTTTCAATGGGAATGGGACCTGCGCCTATTTTGGTGCATTGCCATGCGCTCAACTCAAATTTTGCCGGTGACATAACGTGGCGATGGCGTCCCCAAAACTCCATGTCGGGCGATTCGCTGTAAAAGATGTCGCCGAAAGGCGTGTGTCCGTTGTCGCTTGGACGGGAAAGCATGGCGAAATTGCCGTTTATCTTGCGTGGAAACAAGACGCCATTGCGGTTGAACGGCAAAAAAGCGTTTTCCAACTGGTGGAAAACCTTAAAATCCGTTGTCCATGCGCAACCGATGGTCGGACCGTGATAACCGTTGCACCATGTCACATAATAGCGGTCGTCTATCCACACCACGCGCGGGTCGTAGCCATATACCCATTCGCCGGTCTCGGCGTCTTCGCAGACCAGGCGTATGTCATCTTCTTCAATGTTCCAGCGGATACCGTCGTCACTGAAACCTGCGTGCAGACGCATACGGCGGTTGGTATCGTCGCAGCGAAACACACCGGCAAAGCCTTTGCCGAATGGCACAACGGCGCTGTTGAAGATACTGTTGGATGTGCTCAGCGCATCACGCGGAATAATAGGATTGGCCGAATAGCGCCAAACGATGCCTTTTTCATTTGCGGGTTTATTTTCCCAAGGAATAAAACTCATATTGTTATTTTTAGGGTTGATTATTTATTTACGTTATTCATCCGTTCGTCCGTTTCTCCATTCTTCACAAAGGGAACAAACCACGTTGCAAGGAATGCGGGTATGGTGGCTATCAGCACCCACACAAAGAACCATTTGTAGCCCAACCAGTCGCTGAGATAGCCGCTGCACATACCGGGTATCATAAAGCCAAGGTTCATGATGCCGGATGCAAAGGCATAATGCGCCATTTTGTGTTTGCCGGGCGCCACCTGCTGCATCATGAACAGGTTGAGCCCTACAAACCCGAATCCGTAGCCGAAATATTCGCACACGATAGCCCCGCCTACCAACCAGATGCAGGAAGGTTGAAACACTGCCAGCAGGAAATACACCACAAACGGGATGTTGAACGCACAGCACAGTTTGAATAGCGTTTGCTGCAGTCCCGAAGCGGAAATATAATAACCGGCAAGGATAGAGCCAAGTATGAAGGCTGCGGTGCCGAAAGTGCCGTAAACCAACCCGATTTCATGCACCTGCAATCCCAATCCGCCGTCAGCGACGGGCGTTTTGAGGAATAGGGGAACGATTTTCATCGCAAACCCTTCGGCAAAACGGTAAAGGATGATAAAAGCCACATACCAGACAATATGTTTTTTTGTGAAAAAACTGAGGATAATGGTTTTCAGCGATTCCCAGACCTCGCTGCTGCTGTGCACGGACGCCGCTTTGCCGCCTGAGGGCAACATACGGCTGTGATAGATGCCCAACGCTATCATCATAACGCCGGACAGCGCCACGATGAGCATCCATGCATGGACAACGCCAAGCGAATCTTTGAGCATACCAGCCAGAAACACCAGGCCGCCGTTGGCAAGAATTTTCGCCAAATTGTAAAAAGCGCCCTGCCAGCCGATGTACTGGGCTTGTAACTTAGGCGACAATTCGGACATATACACGCCATCGCCTGCAACATCGTGTGTGGCGCCGCTGATGGCTATCACGCCCATCAGGGCAATGGAATAGCAAAAGAAACTGTTGAGCGGCAGCGAGAGCGCAATGAGCGCAAAAGCGATGCCGGTCAATAGTTGCGTCCCGACCACAAAAAATTTCTTCGTCTTGAATATCTCTAAAAAGGGACTCCACAGCGGTTTCAATGTCCAGGGCAGCATGATGAGCGATGTCCAGAACGCTATCTGTGTGTTGCTGATTCCCATGTCGGAATAGATGAGCACCGACACCATGGATAGCATCACAAAAGGCAGTCCCATAGCAAAATAGACGGTAGGTACCCACTGTAACGGAGATATTTTTTTATCGTTTTGCATACAATTCTTTATCCATTTTATACCCATAATTGGACAACAAAATTAATCTAATTTGTAGATATAAACAAATTCATGTACTTTTGTGCAAAATTTCAGAGCCAGCTCTGACAGTAGTAACCAAAACATATAAAAATGGACGAAGGACCTTATCCTGAGCGTAGTCAACCAAAGTAATCACCCTCTGTAAGAGTCCTTTTTGTGTTCTCTTTACAGAGATAAAATGTAAGGAGATAATAGCATGAATGATACCGGAACTCACTTCCGTGAACTGATTGAAAATAAAAGTTGGAAAATCCTCAAACATGAGTTGAATGAGTTTGAGCCTTTGCAATTGGCTGAAATCATTGAGGAAATGTCCAAATCCGATGAAATCTTCGTTTTTCGTCTTTTGCTGCGTCAGCGGGCGAAAGAAACGTTCCAGTTCCTGACGCACGACAAACAGGAAGAAATCATCAGCGGATTGGCAACTTATGGCAATATAGTGACCAGCCTGCTCAACGACCTCGACCCCGATGACCGTACCGCCTTTTTTGAGGAATTACCCGGCGAAATCAGCCAGCGCCTCGTGCAAATGCTGTCTGTTGACGAACGCACCATAGCCACGAAACTGCTCGGCTACCCCGAAGAAAGTATCGGACGTTTGATGACGCCGGAGTACGTAGCCGTGAAACCATATTTCACTGTGTCTGAGGCGTTGGATCACATCCGAAAATACGGGCGCGACTCTGAAACGCTCAACGTTATCTATGTGGTGGACGACCACGGCTGTTTGATTGACGATGTTCGCATCAAGGAAATCATCCTTGCATCGCCCGAACAGAAAATATCTGAAATCAGCGACAACCGTTTCACGGCGCTCAATGCTCTTGACGACCAGGAAAAAGCCGTCAAATTCTTCCGCGACTACGACCGCGTCGCCTTGCCGGTTGTCGATACCGACAAAACCCTGCTCGGTATCGTCACCTTCGACGACGTGATGGACGTTGCTGAAGAGGAAAACACCGAGGACTTTCACAAATACGGCGCTATTCAGGAAGCCATTGTCAATCCGCTCAAAGCACGCATTTCCTACCTGTATAAACAGCGCGTTTTCTGGCTCACCGCTCTGGTGTTCATGAATGTCTTTTCCGGAGCCGCCCTCTCTTTCTTCGAAAATGTGATACAATCGTCCGTTGCCTTGGTTTTCTTTTTGCCTTTGCTGATAGGAAGCGGCGGAAATGCCGGTTCGCAGTCCTCAACGCTGATGATTCGCTCCATAGCCGTTGGCGACGTGGAAATGAAAGACTGGTTTCGCCTTATCGGAAAAGAATTGATAGTGTCGCTTCTGCTTGGATGCACGATGGCGGTGGGCGTGTCGATGATTGCAGGCTTTCGAGCGCCGGAAGTACTGGTAGTGGTAGCGGCAACGATGCTGCTCACCGTGATGACCGGAAGTTTGATAGGACTGACCCTGCCTTTTGTCTTCACCAAACTCAAACTTGACCCGGCCACCGCCAGCGCCCCGCTTATCAGTTGTATTTCCGACATCACCGGAGTGCTCATCTATTTTTCCATCGCAGGATGGTATTTGGGGTAATGATTAATGATTAATGATTAATGATTAATGACGATAAACGGATAAAACAATGTATAACAACGCATAACAACGTACTTGGGTAATGATTAATGATTAATGATTAATGACGATAAACGGATAAAACAATGTATAACAACGCATAACAATGTACTTGGGGTAATGTTTAATGATTAATCATTAATGACGATAAACGGATAAAACTTGGGGTTATGATTAATGATTAATGATTAATGGCGATAAACGGATAAAACAACGTATAACAACGTATAACAATGTATAACAACGTATAACAACGTATAACAATTAACAATTAATAATTAATAATTAATAATTATTCAGGCATACCATTCCCGTTGCCGGTTGCTCAGTTTGCCGAGTGTGTCCAAACAGATATTAATGTCGTTCACCACCTGAAAATCGAACATCCCAACGCAGATAAAATCGGCTCCGTTTTCAAACGCCCACAGGAAGCCTTCTTCCGGTGAGATAGCGCCGGCAGCAAGCACTTTGAAACCCATGACGGGTACTTTAGTATGATTGACAAATTCGACGGTGCGCTCGGGATGCAGACAAAATACATTGTCCCGAAAAGTGTTGTCGTGATTCCGCACCGACCAATAATTGTGGTGGTGCATGGTTTTCATGTAATAATCGGGAATGATGCCGTTTTGCTCGCAGGCAATCAATGAATGGATGTCGTGGGCGCCCAAACCTGCTATGCAATTCTCGTTGCGTATGCGTTCCATCAGTCTTGCAACCACGTCAAGGCGTTCTTCCTTGACTAATCTGTCTGTCCATTCGCCGTTGAGTTGTATGATGCTGATTCCGTTGTCAATGGCGGTGGCAACATTGTCGAAAATATCCGGACTGTTGTCGCTGATGCCGATTTGAGTGATGACATGGATATGGCTGCCGGTCAGTTTTTTGTATTTCGCCATCACGGCAATGGTGGGGAATCCGATATTGATAGTATTGATGCCCGCCTGTTCGCAAAGCATCAGCGTTTCAAATATTTTCTTTTCCGTATTGTAGGCTTTGAAGAGCTGGTCGGTATAGCGCAAATCCCTTCCGTGCGACCATCCGCCAATCAGGTTTCCACCCAAAACCAAGCGACTGATGGCGCAGCCTTTGATTTTCCCTTGGGGCAATTCGCCTTTCAAATCCTTCAAAGCGGTTTGCCAGAGTTGTATGGTGGCGCTCGACATGGCGTCGATGCTGTAAAGTTGGTTGCTTCGATAAGCGCCCCAGCCAAATACGCCCAAAACAGGAAGCCCTATGATATTTTTCAGCGCTTCGCGACGGGAAGTCGGCTCTGCAAGCGGATTGGCTTCCTTTTCAGCAACGATCTGCTTCTTTTTTGCACAGTATCGAATCAGGTTTTCCAATCCGTAGCCTTTTTGTTTGTAAAAAAACAGAAAAAGCAAAACTATGGTTTCAATCAACAGTGAATTGACGATATAGGCCGTTCCGTCGCCAGCCAACAGAGCGACGCCGAAGGGCGGACAGGCGAAATAATACAACAGCAGCAATATGGCGCCGAAGATAGAAGCCCATTTGTCCAGCAGTCCGATAACCAGCGCTAATCCTATTAAAATCAAACCATAGACATTCAAAAAATCGACGATTTCCAACCGGAGCGGTGACGCCGCCAACCATTGATAAAAGCCGGAAAGAAAACCGTGGGCGTTGCTCAAATAGTTGGCAGCGCTCCAATTGGTGGCAACTGTTTTGACAATTCCCTCATACAGGAAATGCCACCCGATAGCCATACGCAAAATAGTAAGAATCCATTTCATTTTTTGATAATTGCTTGTTTTTTTACCCCACAAAGATATTCTTTTTTTAATATGTACACAAATTTCAGCATGCAAATTCAGGCTTAATGATGATAATCCCCAATCATCTTAATGATTGAACTTAGTAGTCTTAAAAACAAAAGCCTCGATTATATTGTGAAACCTCTACGAGGTTTTGGAGGATGCCTATTTTCTATTGATATCCCCTAACGGGGAATGTTCGCTTGTCCGTAGGACATTCATATCAATATCACCTCAATTCTCCATTAGGGGATACACAAATTGATACATTTATTTATTGACAACTCCTTAATGATTAACTCTCTGCGTTATAGTAAATTTTGTAAAACTGCATATCGCGGTCGTCGTCATATCCCTTTTCAATTAACTGACGGTTGCCGTGCACGTAAATGTGAAAGTTTTTATCCAATTTGATAACACTTTTATACACTTTCGCCTGTTTTTTGACTGCCGAATCGGAAATATCAAACTCTTCGCCAATCCTGACATCCCGGTCGGCTTCGTACTCTTCCTTGTAGTCTTTGAACGATTTTATCACTTCGGGCTGCTGCATCACCTGCGTGGTGAAATTGTCCAATGAAAAAGCGTCGTTTTCCTTGAAAAACTGCATGGATTTGTTGAGCATATCCGCCTGGTCCACCTTGTTGACACTGAAATTTTCGGGCAAACGCTCTGTAACAAACTGTTTGCACATATCCAGACATTCTTTTGTCTGATGAAAATTGTCGCGCCGTTGGGTAATGTTCAGAAAACTGTCGCGCCAGTACGCCGCCTCGCCGCTTGCCCGCACATTGTCCACCACCGACACCAGATAGCCGTTTTCCCTTTCCGTGTTGAAAATCAAGCAACCCTTGTCTAACTTGTTGATATTGATGCCGTCTTCCGACTCGATTTCAAAATTGTCGGTAGTAGGATACACTTTCAAAAAAGTTTCTTTCGATTCGGATTTAAACAAGCCGATGGCATCCACCTCTTCGCCGTCAACAATGCAATTTTGCAGATAAACCACGTAGAACTCGCCGCCCTTGATTTTCGGATGCGTGGATTCCTCGTACAGATGCCGCGCCAGATTGACAGACTGCTCATAAAAACTGCCCGATTGGTCAAAAATCTGCGACACGAAGCGATACACCTCGTTCAAACTCAAATCCGACTCATGCGTCAGGTTGAAATACTCTTCAGACTTGAACGATGACAGAAAATACTGCAACAACAAACTTTGCAGATATTCATTGACCTGAACAGGCGCCGCAGACAGTTTTATGTCCTCTTCCTGCGATTTGTTCCCCACCTTGTGAAGAACTAACGATTTGATACTAACCCCTTCCGAATGTAACACAATGTATAATTTTAAAACACAAAAATACATGATTTTTTTGATTTTTTTTCAGATTTCCAAGCGCGTGCAATGGAAAAAGTTTTTTCCCGAGAAAAAGACAAAAAATGATAGCACTGTAAAACAAGATTTAGCGCGGTTCTTTCTGATTTGAAAGATATTTTTTCTGATTTGAAAGGATTTAAAAAGTATTTTTTTTTGGATATGTAAAAACTTTTTTTCAACTTTGCGTTCTGATTTTTAATCAAAAAAACGTCAAAAAATGAACATCATGTCCTGCACAGCGCTTTTAGCGGTCTCTTACCCCGCTCTTAAAATGCCCTTCCTGCGCATTTTAAGCCCCGCTGTGTGCGTTATCTCGAAATTTTTGACTTTTACCCCCCCCCCAAGAAAATCGCTCTAAATCAACGCTTTATGCGTTAAATTCTGTAGAGACGCGGCATGCCACGTCTCTACGCGCACCGTATGTGCGTGTGCGCCCGAATTTCTGTTTAGACGGAAGCAAATTTCTGTCTATACGGAAATTTACGTGCGTCTATACGGAAAAATATTTCCGTATAAACGAAAATTTACGCGCGTCTAAACGGAAATTCAATGGTCTTGAACCACGATTTTTACAAGATTATTGTCAAGATTATAAAATACAACAACAAAATCCTGATAATCAGGAAAATCTTATTAAAATCAAGGTTCAGACAAGTTCAGACAATCAAGGTTCAGAATTTTTTAATTTTTTTATCAATAATAATAGTTTTTTAATTTTTTAAATGTAATTCAATATGAAAAAGTTTCGTAAAGTTAGTAATTTAGCAGTCATTGCAATGGCAGCCGTGTTATTTTTCGGCGGTTGCAAGAAAGACAAAGATTCCGCACCAGTTGCTGTAAGCGGGATCAGTTTGGACAAAGCCACGCTTCCACTTGTAGTGGGCGCTACGGCAGAGTTGAAGGCAACCGTTTTGCCCGACAATGCAGCCGACAAGACGGTGAAGTGGACAAGCAGTGACGACACCAAAGCCACTGTCAGCAACGGCGCGGTAACGGCTGTGGCTGCAGGCACTGCCACCATTACCGCCAAAGCGGGCGACAAAACCGCCACCTGCACGGTAACTGTATCCGCGGTTCCCGTAGCCGTAAGCAGCATTTCGCTGGACAAAACCACGCTTCCGCTTGCAGTGGGCGCTACGGCACCGCTGGCGGCAACAGTTTTGCCTTCCAACGCCACTGACAAAACGGTGACATGGACAAGCAGCGACAACACCAAAGCCACTGTCAGCAACGGCACGGTAACGGCTGTGGCTGTCGGTACGGCCACCATTACCGCCAAAGCGGGCGACAAAACCGCCACCTGCACGGTAACTGTATCCGCGGTTCCCGTAGCCGTAAGCAGCATTTCGCTGGACAAAACCACGCTTCCGC
>JAITTD010000045.1 GCA_031287245.1 Bacteroidales bacterium | reverse complement strand
CCCGAAGCCGGAACAGGCTGGGAATGTGACAAACTCGCCGAAATCGGTCCCAACACGCAATTTAGCAATTACATCGGTCGGCTTTCCGGCAAAGGCGGCATTTTGGACGGCGGTTTGCTGAACGGAATGCTGTTAGACAGTTGGGAATGTGAAACGCAGACATGGACAGAGGATATGGAAGCGACCTTCGACAGCAAATCCGGCTATGCGCTGCGCAAATGGCTGCCTGCCGTGTTCGGCTATGTAGTGGGCAACCACGAAACGACCGCCAAATTCCTCTTAGACTGGCGGGGCAACATCGGCAATATGTTTGCCGACAACTTTTATGGACGCATGGCTCAACTTGCCAAAGGCAACGGCTTGGACATCACCTACGAAACCGCTGCCGGAGACATTTTCCCCGCAGATATCCTCGAATATTTCAAGTATGCCGATGTACCGATGACCGAATTTTGGCATCCTGTCTCTGCCGGCTGGGTGGGCGCTATCAACTTTAAGCCCATTATGCCTACCGTTTCAGCCGCCCGCATGTACGGCAAACCGCGTATTGCCGCCGAGGCATTCACCTCCTTTGCACTGTCGTGGGACGAGCACCTGAGTATGCTCAAAGAAATATCAAACATCAACTGCGTACAGGGCGCAACCCATTTGGTGTTCCACACCTACACGCACAATCCGCTCGCAGACACCAAACAGCCGGGCACTTCATTCGGTGGCGGCATCGGAACGCCTTTTCTGCGCGGACAAACATGGTGGAAGCACATGCCGGCATTTACCGACTATCTTTCGCGTTGCAGTTATTTATTCGAGCGCGGGCTGCCTGTTTCCGACGTACTTTGGTATCTCGGCGATGAAATCAGCCACAAACCCAATCAGAACTATCCATTCCCTGCCGGATTCAAATACGATTACTGCAATCCCGATGTGTTAGTGAACCGCCTTACGGTACGCGACGGCAATATCGTTACCCCCGAAGGCATCAGTTATCGCTACTTGTGGATGCCCGATGCTCGCCGTATGGTACCGGAAACATTAGAAAAACTGATTGTGCTTGTCAGCGAAGGCGCCACCATCATTGGCGATGCGCCGCAGGGACTGGCAACGCTTATCGGAGGCGAGGCAGCACAACAACGTTTTGACGCAGCTGTACGCCAACTGTGGGGCGAAAATTCGCAAAAAGGCGCCCGTCAATTAGGCAAAGGCACTGTTATCTCCGGCACAACGATTGACGAAGTGCTGAACGGACAAGCGCCCGATGTGAAAGGCGAAGGCGCGTTATGGCAGCACCGCGCCATCAAAGGCGCAGACTGGTATTTCGTATGCGCACCCAAAGGGACAGGATTTTCAGGCACGCTTGATTTCCGCAACGGAAGCGCCTGTGCAGAAATTTGGGATCCCGTTACCGGCGAAACAGAACCGGCTGATGCCGTTTTCACTGACGGTCGCAGCAAGGTAACGCTCAACTTGCCGCAGGCAGGCTCCTGTTTTGTGGTATTTCGCCACGACAAATCGCCGTCAAAGCCCGAACCTGTCAAGAACAACCGGACAACCGTGGCGCTTTCCGAGACGTGGACGCTGTCGTACCCCACAGGCTGGGGCGCTCCGGCAAGCCTGCAAACCGTCGAACTGAAAGCATGGAAGGATTTGGACGTTTCACCCGAAGCAAAGGCTTTTGCGGGTACTGTTACCTACACCACCAGTTTTGATGTGAGTGACGTAAAATCGGGGGCAAGTTATCTGCTTGACCTTGGAAAAGTGGAAGAAATTGCTGTGGTTTCGCTCAACGGCAAACGGCTTCGCACCTTGTGGACGCCGCCGTATAGCCTCGACCTGACAAGCGCCGTCCAATCCGGCAAAAACACGCTGACAGTTGATGTGACCAGCACCTGGTTCAACCGCCTTGTGTACGACGCCGGATTGCCGGAAGACCAACGCAAAACGTGGGTACTCGCCGGTCCCCAGAAAGATACCCCGCTGAGGGACAACGGACTGCTCGGACCTGTCAGTTTGGTCTGTATTGAATGAACGAACGGATAAACAATGTATCACAACCGAATCACGCTCAAAAAAAGATTTAGCCTTTATATAGATTTTTTTTGCTATCTTTGCGCAAAATATTTTTATGGCTCGTAGCAAAAAGAACAAAAAAGGTCCACCAGACAGTCAAGCGTTAATTACTCGGATCATGGCTGTGTTTCAGCGTTACCCTGGCGAAGATCTTGATTACAGGCAGGTGGCAAAGCGCATGGGCGTCAATGATGACACTACCAGACGCTTAATACCTGATTTATTGGCAGGTTTAGCGGTCAACAAGCAAATACAAGCGGGGAAACAAGGGAAATACAAACTGAATTACGAAACAACTGGCAGCATTATCGGCAAAGTGGATATGACTGCACACGGTTATGCCTACATTATATCAGACGAAACGGAAGAGGATGTCTTTGTATCGCAGAAAAACCTTCGAGAATCGCTGCATGGCGATACGGTAAGGGTACATTTGTTTGCCCGAAAGAAAAACGCAAAATTGGAAGGTCAGGTAGTAGATGTCATTGAGCGTTCGCGCTCATCGTTTGTGGGTACCATCGGTATAGCAGAAAGTTTTGCCTTTATGATTCCCGACAGCCGCTTTATGCCCTACGACCTGTTTATCCCGAAAGGGAAAGAAGGTGGTGCAAAGGATGGACAAAAGGTCATTGCGCGAATTGTAGAGTGGCCCCATCGCGCAAAAAATCCTATCGGCGAAGTGCTTCAAGTGTTGGGCAATCCGGGAGAGAATGAAACGGAAATGCACGCTATTCTGGCAGAATATGAGTTGCCGTATAAGTTTGAGCAAAAGGTGGAAGATGCAGCAGCCAACATTTCTACTGAAATAACAGACGATGAAATTCGCAAACGCCGCGATTTCCGAGGCACCCCAACCTTTACCATTGACCCCGAAGACGCCAAAGATTATGATGATGCTCTGTCTATCAGTAAATTAAATAACGGGAATTGGGAAATTGGTGTACACATTGCCGATGTAACACATTATATACAACCGGGTTCCGTGCTTGACAAAGAGGCTGTCAACAGAGGCACATCCATCTATTTGGTGGACAGAGTAGTACCGATGCTTCCCGAAAAACTCTCGAACAACCTGTGTTCGTTGCGTCCCAACGAGGACAAACTTTGCTTTTCGGCAGTATTTGAGATGGACAACGAATCAAACGTGTTGAAACAGTGGTTTGGCAGAACAGTGATACGCTCTACCAACCGTCTTTCCTACGAAGAAGCGCAAACAGTCATTGACACCGGAGCCGGCAAAATGAGCAACGAAATACTCACTCTGCACGGATTGGCACAAAGCCTTCGTACAGAACGATTTAAAAAAGGTTCCATTTCTTTTGACCGTCCCGAGCCTAAATTCGAGTTGGACAAAGATGGGAAGCCTTTGGGGGTCTATTTTTCGGAAAACACCACTTCGCATCAACTGATAGAAGAGTTTATGCTGTTGGCTAACAAGCGTGTGGCTGAATATATCACAGGAATCCTTCAAGTAGAAAGCCCTGTGCGCATTGGGACCGGGAAAATCGGGGTTTACCGTATCCACGATAAGCCGCAAATGGAGAAATTGGAGAGTTTTGCCGGATTTATCAAGCGGTTCGGTTATTCCATCAAAACCGGATCCGAACACAGCATTGCCCTTTCATTGAATAATTTATTGGCAAAGGTAAAAGGCACCAGGGAATCCACCATGATAGAAACGCTCGCGTTGCGCTCTATGTCGAAAGCAACCTATTCAACCGACAATGTCGGGCACTATGGCTTGGGATTTCGTTACTACACCCACTTCACTTCGCCTATTCGCCGCTATCCCGACATGATGATACATCGTTTGTTGATGTATTACTTGGAAGGCACAGGAGACAAGCCCGTGAAAGAAACACTGGAAGCAATGTGCAAGCAGGCATCCGCTATGGAAAAGCGTGCTGTGGACGCCGAACGCACTTCCATCAAGTACAAACAGGTGGAATTTATGGGCGACAAGGTGGGGCAATGCTTCGATGGCGTTATTTCAGGCGTGACCGAATGGGGAATTTATGTTGAACTCAACGAAAATCATTGCGAAGGAATGGTGCATATCCGTGAATTGAATGATGATTTTTATACCTTTGACGAAGAAAATTACTGCATCAAAGGAAAAAGACGCGGGCGTACTTTTCAGTTGGGAAGCCCCGTCCGTGTTGAAGTGTGGAAAGCGAATCTGTTAAAAAAACAATTGGATTTTCGATTGGCTGATTGATAATATCAATTTCTTTTCATACCTTTGTACCCTTTTTTAGAAAGTATTATAACCAACTTTATTTAGTACTAAAATATGACTGAATCAAAGAAGAATTTACTGGTTCAGCGGACTGAGCGATATACTGAACCGCAAGCGATTAAAGCGACAGGGCTTTATCCTTATTTCAGGGTGATAGAATCCGACCAGGACACAGAAGTGATCATGAACGGTAAGAAAGTGCTCATGTTTGGCTCGAACAGTTATTTGGGATTGACCAATCATCCGAAAATCAAGGAAGCAGCCAAAGCCGCTATTGATAAGTATGGAACAGGCTGTGCCGGTTCGCGGTTTCTCAATGGAACACTGGATTTGCACATTGAACTGGAACGCCAGTTAGCCGAATTTGTCGGCAAAGACGCTGCCATTGTATATAGCACCGGGTTTCAGGTTAATCTGGGCGTTGTGCCCACTTTAACAGGCAGAAATGATTACATCCTTCTCGACGAACTTGACCACGCCTCTATTATTGAAGGCAGTCGGTTAGCCTTTTCAAAAGTGTTGAAATACAAGCACAACGATATGGACTCGTTGGAAAAGATACTTCAACGTTGCGAACCGGACAAAATGAAACTCATCGTAGTGGACGGCATTTTCAGTATGGACGGCGACATTGCCAATTTGCCGGAAATAGTCCGACTGTCCGAGCAATACAACGGCACCGTGATGGTGGACGACGCCCACTCGTTGGGTGTGATTGGGAAAAACGGATGTGGCACTTCCTCTCATTTCGGATTGACCGACCGTACAGACCTGATTATGGGAACGTTCAGCAAATCGCTTGCTTCCATCGGTGGTTTTATCGCCAGCGATGCCGCTACCATCAATTTTCTGCAACACAATTCACGAACGCTTATTTTCAGCGCCAGTATGGCGCCGTCGGCTGCTGCCAGCGTGCTTGCTGCCCTGGAAATCATGAAAGCCGAACCGGAAAGGATTGAACACCTCTGGAATCTTACCCGTTATACCATCGACCATTTGCATGACGCAGGTTTCGATTTGGGTACAACTCAGACTCCTATCATTCCTCTGATGATTCGGGACAATACCAAGACGTTCAAGTTGACAAAACAACTGTTGGACGAAGGTATCTTTGTTAACCCCGTGTTATCTCCGGCAGTTCCCAATGACTCCACGCTGATTCGCTTGTCTTTGATGGCTACTCATACTTTTGACCAGGTTGATATTGCCATCAAAAAGATTATCAAAGTAAGTAAATCACTGGGGATTATCTAAATATTTAAGACGATGAACGTTACACTGCGGGAAGTTCGGACCAACAAAGACTTAAAGCGTTTTATCAAATTCCCATTCAAACTGTTTGAGAATAGTGCCTGTTGGGTGCCGCCGTTGATTGACAGCGAATATTTGGCGTTGCACAAAGATAAAAATCCGGCTTTTGAATATTGTGAAGCCCGTTATTGGTTGGCATACAGGGAAGATAAAATTGCAGGACGAATTGCCGGCATTCTCAACCATCGCGCCAATGACAAGTGGGGCACCCGCTTGATGCGCATCGGATGGGTTGATTTTATTGATGATTTTGAAGTATCCCGCAGCCTTTTTGCAGCAGTTGAAGATTGGGCGAAAGAACGTGGAATGCAAGGCGTACACGGTCCACTCGGTTTTACGGATATGGACAACGAAGGGCTTTTAGTGGAAGGTTTTGACAAATTGCCTACCATTGCCAATATCTATAATTATCCGTATTATGTCACCCATTTTGAACAATTGGCTTACGAAAAAACGGAAGACTGGATTCAATATATTTTCAACGCGTCACAACCGATACCGGACAAAGTGCAACGTATCAATCAGTTGATTCTGCAAAAGTACAACCTGCAAATACTCAAATTTGAATCGGTGCGTGAAATTTTACCGCGAGCAAGAGAGGTATTGGAAGTGCTGAATGCGGCGTTTGTCAATCTTTACGGGTTCGTATCCTTGACCGACAGAGAAATAGAATATTATGTAAAGCAATATTTCAGTTTTATCAAACCCGAATTTGTTTGTTTCGTAGCGGATACCACCGGAAAAATCATCGGATTTGCCATCACGATGCCCTCTCTTTCAAAAGCCATGCAAAAAGCCAAAGGGCGGATGTTTCCCTTCGGATTCATCCATCTTTTGAGGGCTTTGCGCAAAAACGATACGATAGACCTCTACTTGAACGGCGTATTGCCCGAATGGCAAAACAAAGGCATTCATTCTATCTACCATGCCGAACTGAACAAGGCATATATCCGCAACAATATCACAACGGCGATTTCCAATCCCCAACTCGAAAGCAATGTGAATGCCATTGCGGCATGGAAAAGTTACGAAAAAGAATTGTACTTGCGCAGACGCTGTTACCGAAAAATGTTCTAAAATTGACAATGTTAATTATCAACAACTTATAAATAACGATTTATAACAACTTATAGCAATTTACAACGCTTTCAACCGTTCCGTCGCTCAGTCTTGTTTCAAGTTTTTGTCCTGCGGTCAGACCGGAAATACTGCGCACAATCTTTCCGTTGGACAAGGTGATAGAGTAGCCGCGTTCCAAAAGGCGTTCAGGATTCAGCAAATGTAATTTGTCACTCAACCAAGTGGCTTTGGCTTCTTCTGTTTTCAATTTTGCGCGGACAGAGTTATGGATGCGACGTTCCAACTCCGGAAACTTGTTTTTTCGCTCTGTCAACGTATGTTTCACTACTGATTGGATTGAAATAGCCATATTTACCCGTTTTGACTGATGCTGTGCGATGACTTCCCGCACCATATCATTCAGTCGGAAGCGGTACATCATCAATTTCTTGTCTTGCCGGTGTACAGATGTCTGCATGATGCGTTGCAAACGTTGGGATTGTTCCCGTATATGCCCAATCGGTTGCTGCATGGCTTCTGTCACGGCTTCAACCAACCGTTGGGACAGGTCTTGCAAATAATCGTCAAACGATTTTGCTTGGTGTATCAGGTATTCGGCAACCGCAGTAGGCGTTTTCAGAGCCATGTTCGCCACCCGGTCGGCAATGGTTTCATCGCGGTCGTGCCCGATGCCGGTAAGGACAGGAAGCGGGAATTGCGCAATACTGGCTGCAATCCGGTAACTGTTGAAGCAGTGCAGGTCGCTTTGGGAGCCACCGCCGCGAATAACGACCACTACATCAAACTCGTCCTCGCGTTCAAAAATCTTTTCCAATGCCGCCGTAACGGAACTGTCCGCCTCGTTGCCCTGCATCACTGCCGGGAAAAGAGTTTGCCGAAAGGCGTATCCTGCGGAATTGTTGAGTAACTGTTGGGTGAAATCGCCATATCCGGCAGCCGACGGGGATGAAACTACAGCAATGCGTTGCGGCACTTCCACCGATTCCAGTTCGCGGTTCATGTCAAGAACTCCCTCGTTTTCCAACTGTTGCAGCACCTGCTGTTTTTGCAGCGCTAATTCGCCCACCGTATAGGACGGATTGATGTCCATCACTTGCAGGCTGAATCCATACAGTTCGTGAAACACTGCACTCACTTGAAGCATCACTTTAAGACCTGCCGAAAGTTCGCGTCCCGTTATGCTCACAAAGCAGGGCTGCACCATCCGGAACTGGTATGCCCATACTGTTGCTCTCGCCTTAGCGATAATCCGTTCGCTGGCAGCATCTTTTTCTATCAATTCCATAAAGCAATGCCCGTTGTTGACATTGATTTCGTTGATTTCTGCCACTACCCAATACAGTTCGTGCAAGGATTGTTCAAGCGTTTGCCTGACAAGTTGGTTGAATGAGGATAATGACTGGGCTTCCACCGGCTATGCGTCGATTGAAGGGTGCGTATCGCCGGACGATATCGGAATGAAATTGATCGGAAAACTGATTTTATAAGTAATTTCCATTCCATGGTCCAGCATATCCTCATCATCATCGTCATACTGCCAGTTCAACACCACGTTTGCCCCGCAAATATGCATCTCGTCCAATTCTTTTATGATTTTACGCATATAGATAGACGAAGATGTATTGAAATATTCAAAATAAAAATCCACCTGAAGCGGATGTTTCAATTTTTTATACTCCAAAATCCATTCTTCAACAGGGCTAAAAAACTCAAAGGCATTTTCAGAAATAGCCCTGCCTTTGATAGTAATCACCCTTTTTGAAACATCGCATGACACGAAAGGCGTCGTTGCTGTTCCTTTGATAATCAAATTTTCCATACAATCATATTATTGTCAAATAATGGCGCAAGATAGGGTTTTTTTATAAGAAAGCCAAACATTTAACTTTTCACTGTTGTTTTTGCCGCCTGCAAGGTGTTGCGCAGCAGAGAAACAATGGTCATCGGACCTACGCCTCCCGGCACCGGCGTGATATAACTGCTTTTGGGTGCCACTTCGTCAAATTTCACATCGCCTTTGAGTTTCCACCCCGATTTTGTTTCAGCAGAAGGGACGCGGGTTGTGCCCACATCAATCACCACAACGCCCTCCTTCACCATGTCGGCGGTCAGAAATTCGGGCTGTCCAAGGGCGGCAATGATAATGTCTGCCTGTCGCGTGATGTCGGCAATGTTGGCAGTGCGGCTGTGGCATATCGTAACGGTGGCGTCGCCCGGTGTGGCTTTTTGCGCCATCAGCAGGCTGACCGGTTTTCCCACAATATTGCTGCGCCCCAGCACTACGCAGTGTTTGCCGCGTGTGTCAATCCGGTAGCGTCGCAGCAGTTCGATGATACCGGCAGGCGTTGCCGACACAAAACAGGGCAGTCCGATTGCCATACGACCGACGTTTGCCGGATGGAAACCGTCAACATCCTTGTCGGGAGAGATGGCTTCGATGATCTTTTGCTCGTCTATGTGCTTGGGCAAAGGCAATTGCACGATGAAACCGTCTATGCTCGCGTCGTTGTTCAACTGATGCACGCGCTGCAACAGTTCTTCCCCGGTCACATCGTCCTCGTAGCGTATCAGTGTGGACTGAAAGCCTGCCTGTTCGCAGGATTTCACTTTGTTTGCCACGTAGGTTTCGCTGCCGCCGTCGTGTCCCACCAATATGGCAGCCAAATGAGGCGCCCGTTGCCCTTTTTCCAGCATCCGACTCACCTCTTCCTTTATTTCAGCCTTTATTTCATCGGCTATTTTTTTCCCGTCTATGATTTGCATTGCTAATTATTCATTCTATTTTTTTGATGGCGTAAAATTACACATTCTATTTTAATAATTAAAAAATCTTTTTGTCTTTAACCCACATTGCAGTTAATCAGATCGGAAGTCCTTATTATCGGCAAAATCGTTTTTTTTGATTTCCGGTTTGTGTACTACAAATTTTTTCTTTTGGAAAGGATAATGTTTGTACCT